>JADLKP010000079.1 GCA_016838945.1 Methanobrevibacter sp. | reverse complement strand
TATTTTAATTATTATTCCAATTTTTTTATTATTTGATTAACCAGTTTATTTTTTATTTAATTGATTATTATTTTTTAAATTGAATTATGAATTGATATCATGTCTTATTTTCACTATATCGATAACGGGGAAGGTCCTACAAAACTCTTCATTGGGGGAGTTCATGGAGATGAAGGCAAGCATGTTCTTCCTTTAATCAAGCTTTTAAGTAGGGAAGATTTTTCCAAAGGGCAAATCTATATTTATAATTTTGACAGGACCCCATATGTTTCCACAATTCATGAGGAATTCTACCAATCAGAGCAAGGAAAGAAAATATTGGATCTTATTGATTATTATAATCCTGATTTTTATACAGAGCTTCATTCCTATAACATCGGACATTTCAAGAAATTGACAAGTATGGATAGACTTGACAGTCAAGGGATTCCACCATTGATAGATTGCGGGCAGTATGTATTGTGCAGTTCAGTTTCTCCACTCATAAGGCGCAAGCATTTCACTAAAGCTGACATTTGCCAAACCTTGGAGTTTCCAACTTTCAGAGGAGATGACCTAAAGCTTAGTGATGAGGAATTATATGAGAAATATGAATTCAATTATGATGCCTCTGTAGAAGAATACATGTCTTTTTTAAGATTGATTACCATAAGCAGAAATAGGGATGATTTTGAAAAAAGAGTTCTAAAGGATTATAGGAAACAGGCAGATCTTGCCTTAAAATATGTAAAAATAATTTATGGATTGGACTTTCCACGCTATTAAAAATAGTAAATTTAGTAAATTTTGTAAAATTAGTAAATTTAGTAAAATTAGTAAAATTAGTAAAAACTTGTTTTAAAAATTAGCTAAAAAAAGAAAAATATGATTGGTTTAGAACCAATCTTCTAAGCTTTTTTGTGTTGAACTTAATTTTTTCAGTTTATCTATAACATTCAAGACTCTGCTTTCGGAGAATCCATGCTCTTCACACATGAATTCAACGAGCTTGTCTTTTTTTGCACTTTTGAATTTGATTTCATAATCTGTATTGACTTCATGCTTTAGGAAAATGTCCCTAAGTTCATCAGGTTCCACTTCAACATCTGTAATTCCTTTTTGAACCAAAACATCTTCTAAGCTATTGTTTCTGATTAGCTTAAGTCCAGTCTTTGCGCCTATTCCATGAATTCCTTCATTGAAGTCGGTTCCAACCATCAATGCCACATCAATCAATTGCTCTCTTGACAATTCTAATTCCTCTAAAACTTTTTCAAGTTCCAAATATTCCAGATTGGACAATCCTCCACTTAATGTAAGGTTTCTAACAATGCGGGGAGCACCAAAGAGCAAACAGTCATAGTCTTGTGAAGCAACTGCCCAAGCATCTCCCTGTTCTACCATATATGCTCCTTGAGCTTCACCTTCTCCTATGGCCTGCACATATGGAATTCCCATATAGTCGAGGAGTTCTTTAGATGATTCAAGGATATAAGGAGACATTCTGGAAGTTCTTATAGCAAATTTTCTTGCTTCTTCAATGTTTCCTGCAGCTTTAGCTTCCCTCCATTTTTCCATTGCCTCTTCCTTAATGGCTCTTCTTTGTTCAAGGGTCTTTGCCTTATGTTCATGACTTTCTCCGTCAAAGACATATACTGGCTTGATTCCCTTGTCAACTATGGATGCGGTCCTATAAAGGATTCCGCTTAAATGGGAGGTGACATTTCCATTCTGATCCATTAAAGGACTTCCATCCCTTTGACGAATGCCTGATAAAAACTGATAAATTGTATTGTATGCATCAATTGCAATAGTTCTTCCTTCCAAATCGTTTAGACTAATTTCTTCTGGAGAAACTATGTCTTTGAATTTTACTCCCATATCATCCACCTTATGATTAAAATATTTAATATTTGATATTCAAATGTTTAAATTATCTATATTTCCTATTAGCCATTAATTATATTTTTACTTTGCGAAACAGAGTATATGAAAACTAATTTTCATATTTAGTTAACTATTTATGACTTAAATGATATTTTAATTCATTTAATTCATTTAATTTATTTAATTTATTTAATTTTAAGTCATTTTTAGTTATCATTTTTAATTATCTTTTTTAATTATCTTTTTTAGTTAAATCTAATTTCAGATTATAGTCTTTTGTTATATTTCAGTAAAGTAGTCTACTGGGAAGAATTCCTTAATCCACATTAGGATTTCACCGTTCATTATGATTGTGTAATCTCTTGTCAAGAAGTCTTCTTCAGTATTGTAAAGCTCTTTGAGTTTGTCGCTTGGCTTTTCTATTTGAATAATATTTATTTCCCTTCTGGTTTCGGCATTATATTTTTTTAAGATTCTTCCGATTGGAATATCTGCCCTAACCAAATCATCTCTCATTTCATTAGTCAATCTTTTTAATGGAATATATGAAACTGCATAGATTAAAGGTTGGTCATCCTTATGCATTACAATTTCCCTGTAGTTCACCTCATCCCCAACATCAACATTTACAAGGCTTGCACTTTCTTCAGTTGCTTCCTCAAAATGTTGTTCTAAGGTTTTTAAAGCAATTTTTCCATAAAGCACATCTAAAATTGCTGTTATTGACCCGTCTGTGGTCATCAGAATTTTCTGTGTGTTTGAAAAGTTTTTCACATATTTCTCTTCTACTTGATTGATTTTTTCAATCAATCTTACATTGATGTCATTGTCGTTAGGTTTTGACATATTTTAATCTCCGTGTTGTTTATTCTGGTTTAAATTTTTAATAAATCCAAGATTTAAAAAAATTTAAAGCATTTGCTTTATTTTAAAAAATTTAATGAAAGTTAAAAGATCATTAACTTATAAATTATCAGGGTTTTCAATGAATCCTGAAATTGCAGATGCCGCTACCACTCCTGCATTAGCCAAGTAGACTGAGGAATTAGGATCTCCCATTCTTCCCTTGAAGTTTCTGTTTGTAGAGGAAATGCTTGTTTCACCTTCAGACAATACTCCCATATGTCCACCTAAGCATGGTCCGCAGCCTGGATTGGAAACAATTGCTCCAGCATCCAAGAATGTTTTTATGTATCCCAAATCCATTGCCTTTTGATAGATTTCCTTAGATGCAGGAATGATGATCAATCTTACGTCATCGTGAACCTGTTTTCCTTCAAGTACAGCTGCTGCTTGTGCAAGGTCAGATAACCTTCCATTTGTACAGGAACCAATGAATCCTTGGTCAATATGAATCCCAGCTACCTGTGATAAAGGCTTAACATTGTCCACATCGTTTGGACAAGCTATTTGCGCTTCCATATCATTAACATCAAATAGGAATTCCTTTTCATACACTGCATCCTTGTCTGATTCAAAGATATTCAATTGGTCTTTGGTTTTGCCGGTTCTCTCGCAGACATATTTGATGGTTGCTTCATTAGGTTTCATTATTCCATTTTTTGCACCCATCTCTATTGCCATGTTTGTCATGGTCATTCTGCTTTCAACATCCAAATTGTCTATTGTATCACCACAGAACTCTGCAGTCTTATATGTTGCACCAGCTATTCCAATTTCTCCAATGATATTTAAAATCAAATCTTTTGAAGTAATTCCTGGTCTTAGATTTCCTTCAACTTCTATTTTGAAAGCTTCAGGAACCATAAACCATGTTTTGCCTGTAGCATAGACCATAGCTAAGTCTGTAGCACCCATTCCAGTGGAAAATGCACCGAATGCGCCATATGTACAGGTATGTGAATCTGCACCTACTATGACCTTTCCAGGCTCAACATGTCCTTTTTCAGGGAGCACTTGGTGACAGATTCCTTCCCCATGAATGTAATGATTTTTAATTTTCTGGGTTTTAATGAAGTTTCTAGCTACCTTTTGAAACTCTGCAGATCCTATGGTGTTTGCAGGTATGTTATGATCGAAAACAATAACTATCTTTTCATTGTCCCAGACCTTATCGCTTATTTTTTCAAAGGTTTTGATTGCAGGTGGAGAAGTTCCATCATGTGACATAGCCAAATCAACATCAATTTCGATTATTTCTCCAGGTGTGACTTCATGTCCTGCCTTAACAGATAATATTTTTTCTGAAATGTTCAAATTTAATCTCCTGAAATTTAATCAATATCTTTAATTTAATTTTATGTCTATTTTTATAATTTAATTCATTAGATTTATAAATTTATTTATAAAAATTGCATATTCTTTAAATTTTGAAAAATTAGTTTAAAATATTAGTTTAAAAATCCTTTTAAAAAATTAGTTTTAAAAATTAGTTTAAAAATCCTTTTAAAAAATTAGTTTTAAAAATTAGTTTAATCAAGATTGTTTTAAGATAACGTATGGGTTAAGCTTTTATGGTATAATAAATATGTCAAGAATACAATTTAAAATAAAAAAAGAATATGTTGATTATTTTTATAAATCAACATAATTTGAATCAATGCTTCTTACAATGTCTTTGAATACATCATCGTCGATGTATTTTCCTTCTTCCCTGCTTTCTTTGACTTTCTTTACGATTTCGCAAAGTTGGTCATTGGTTACTTTAAAACCACATTCATCAAGTTTCGCTTTGACAGCTCTGCAGCCGGAATGTTTTCCTAAAACCAATTGTCTTCTTTGACCTACAAGTTCAGGCAAATATGGTTCATAGGTAAGAGGCTCTTCGATAACTGCATCAACATGTATTCCGGATTCATGTCTGAATACGTTTTTACCTACAATAGGCTTATTGTATGGAATTTCCAACCCGGTTTTTGATGATACCAATTCGGACAACTCTTGGATGTATTTGGTCTTGAATCCTAAATCCTTGCCATACAATAATTTCAATGACATTATGAGCTCTTCAAGGGAAGCGTTTCCTGCTCTTTCTCCAATACCATTAACTGTGGTTGAAACAGCGCTTCCTCCAGCTAATAATCCATAAATGGAATTGATTACAGCTAAACCAAAGTCGTTATGACAGTGCATAGCTATTTCCACATCAGTTACCTTTTTAAGTTCTTTGATTAGGAAGGTAATTCCTTGTGGAGTGATGGCTCCAACGGTATCTGCAATATGCACTCTGTCTGCACCATAACTTTCCGCTTTGGAATAGACTCTTTTCAAAAAGTCCAAATCGGTTCTTGTAGCGTCTTCTGCTGAAAATGCTACAAACAAGTCATGATCTTTAGCGTATTCAATTGATTTCATACAAATGTTTAAAGCTTCCTGTCTTTTGATATGCATCTTATGTTCCAAATGAATATCAGAGGTTCCCATAAAGGTGATGATTCCATCAACATCACAGTCAAGAGCTCTGTCAATGTCTCCTTTTTTGGTTCTTGTCAAACAAATGATTTCAGCATCCAATCCTTCATTGGCTATTGCTTTAACCGCTTTTGTTTCTCTGTCTGAGACGATTGGGAATCCAGCTTCAATTTGATGAATTCTTAATTGGTCAAGCTTTCTGGCTATTTCCAATTTGTCTTCTGGTGAAAAACAGACTCCTGGAGTTTGTTCTCCATCTCTTAAAGTTGTATCATAAATGGTAATATTTTTTGGGAATTCATATTCCTCTTCCTTGTTGAAAGGGCTTGTATAATATTGCATGTTTTCCTCAACTCTTTGTCTTCTATTAAGTATAGTTTTTTAATTTTTTTTTAATTTTTATTTAGTTTAAAATTAATATAATAAGTTTTGTATTTCTTTTTTATAAACTTTTTTATATTTATCTGATTGGGTAAAAATCAATGACATTTGTTATTAATTTAAATAACTATTTGTCTAGCTCTTCCAATAATTCCAAATAGGAAGTTCTTTCAAAGCCATCGGTTATTCCTAATCTTTCAAATAATTCAAATATGCTAGTCTGTGCCTTGCTGTAGTCTGAACCGTCATCTAAACTGATTTCTATTTCCATATATGGATCCAATCCATGAACATTGTCTAGGCTTATTTCATAGTTTTCAAATTGGTAATACTCTCTGTCTTTAATGACAGTTCTCACTTCTTTAAATCCTAAAAATTCAAATATTTTGCTGCATTTGTCTGCATCTTCAATTTCCATTTCCACTTCCTGTCTGGTCTTGCTTTTTTTATCTATCTTTGGACCTTTGTAAGTTATGAATAAATTGTGCTTTTCATCGGATTTTGTTTCTCTTATTCTTAATGCTTCATCAGTTTGAGCAAAGTCCTTTACAGGGCTATTGAAATATCGGTCCTCTTGATGTTCTGTTTTGACTTTAATTGCATTGATTTCATCAAGCCTTTTTCTCATTTCATCGAAGCTGTTGATTTTAGCTTTTACTTCCACTTCAATCATATTCTTGGTCTCACTATAAATTTTATAAATAAGTTCTTTAAATTTTTTAATAAAAGTTTAAATTTTCAAATAAAAGTTCATTAAACTTTCGAATTCAATTTTATATTTGTTTTAAATACCTTTATAAATGGTTGTATTCAAATATTATTAATATTCTTTTTGAAAAAAGTATTATCATTTATATGCTTTATAAGCATTAAGTTTATATACTATATAAATGATATATTTTATTAGTAAAAATTTTAATGAAAAATTTATTAATTTTAACTATTTTTTATTGTCAATTTTTTTTATTTGTCAAAATTAAAATTATGTTAATTTTTTAAAATATTTACTTACTTTTTTTAAATAATCTGGAGGTAATAAATTGACCGATGTTGATATAAAAATAGAAAACATTGTTGCTTCTGCAAGTATTGGTAAAGATATTGTACTTACTGATGTGGCTGAAGCATTAGAAGGCGTCGATTTTAATAGAGAACAGTTTCCGGGTTTAGTATTTAAACTTCAAGACCCTAAAACTGCTGCTTTAATTTTTAGTTCTGGTAAACTTGTATGTACAGGTGCCAAATCTATCGATGACTCAAAGTTAGCTATTAAAAAAACTGTCGACCTTATGAGAACTATTGATACTGAAATTCCTCATGAGTTTGATATTAAAATTCAAAACATTGTTGCTTCTGCAAATTTACAATCTACTTTAAATTTAGAAGCAGTTGCTTTGGAATTGGAAAACACTGAATACGAACCTGAACAATTTCCTGGTTTAGTATACCGTTTATCTGATCCTAAAGTTGTATTATTATTATTCGGTTCCGGAAAAGTTGTTTGTACCGGTGCTAAAACCAAAACAGATGCTAAGTTAGGTGTGGAAAACGCAAAAGCAAGACTTAGCGAATTGGACTTAATATAATTGGTGATATTATTGATAAAACTTGTAGTATTTGACTTAGATAATGTTATTATTGATGGTGAGGGCATAGACGAGATTGGAAAATTAGTAAATATTGAAGATCAAATTGCAGCAATCACCGAGCAAGCTATGCAAGGTGATATCGACTTCGAAACATCCATTAAAAAGAGAGTGGAACTTCTTAAAGGAGCTTCTACTGAAGATATTAAGACATTAGCTAATGAAATGCCTCTAATGAAAGGAGCTGAAGAAGCTATTTCTTCCTTAAAGGAAAATGGTTTTGATGTAGCCATTATAAGTGGCAGTTTTGATATTATTGCTGATACTATTAAGGAAAAACTTAATGTGGATAATGTATTCACAAATTCATTAGTTGAAGAAAACGGGATCTTGACTGGTGAAGTAACAGGGCCATTAGTATCTGGTTCAAAATTAGATGTTCTATCTGAATTTATTGATGAAGCAGGATATTCATTGGATGAATGTGTTGCTGTCGGAGATGGAGCAAATGATATATCTATGATTGAATCTGCAAAATACGGAATTGCTTTTAATGCAAAACCTGCTTTAAAAGAAACTGCAGATATCATTGTAGAAACCCGTGATTTAACTGACGTTTTAAATGTCATAATTAATTTAAACTCTGAAAACACTGAAGGAGATGCTGACGTGGATAAAGAAGTTGCTGTAGAAACTGAAGTAGTTGAAACTACTGATGTAGTTGTTGAAAACCAAGAAGAAGAACAAGTTGCAGATGCAACTGAAGAAGTAGTTGAAGAAACCGAAGAAGTAGAAGAAGTTGTTGAAGAGGCTGAAGAAGCTGAAGCTGAAGAAGAAGTAGTCGAAGAGGAAGCTGCTGAGGAAGAAGTTGAAGAAGCAGTTGAAGAGGAAGCTACTGAAGAGGCTGAAGCTGAAGAAGAAGTAGTTGAAGAGGAAGCTACTGAAGAGGCTGAAGCTGAAAAGGCTGAAGAAGAACCTGCTAAAGAAGCAAAACCTAAAAAATCTAAAAAGAAAAACGCTCTTCCAGAACCTGATTTCGAGTTAGCTGACACCATGGAAGGTGTAAGAGCTCAAAAAGATGAAAGAGAAGAACGTATTGCTAAAGTAGCAGATGAAAGAGAAGTCTTTAACAGAGAAGCTAAAGAACAACGTAAAATACGTGACGAATTAAATTCTGAATTAAAAGAAAACTTAGCTAAAGCTATTGAGTTCAGAGATCAACGTAACGAAATCAACAAACAAGTTGAAGAAAACAAAAAAGCACGTAACAAAGTCAATGATGAAATTAAAAATCTTGAATGGTCTTCTGGTAAAAAGGATAAACTCAGAATTGAAGCTGAAATCAAAAAGATCGATAAGATTATCGAAACCAGAGTTTTAGACATCAAGAAAGAAAATCAACTTGTTAAAAATGCAAATGATTTAAGAAAAGAACTTGCAGAAATCAAAGAAGACGACAAAGTCAAAGAAGAAGCTGCTGAACTCAAGAAACAATCTGAAGAATACCACGCTAAAGTTGTTGAACTTTCAGAACAAGCTCAAGAAGCTCACGAACAAATGCTTTCTTACTTCAGAAAAACTGATGAAATCAGAACTGCTGCTGATGAAGCACACAAGTTATTCATCCAAGCTAGAAAGAATGCTTCCGCTAAACATGAAGAATTTAAAATGATTTTAAGTGAAATTCATGTAATCAACAAAAAATTAGGAAGCAACAAAAACAGAAAACGCAGATCTGATAAATCTGGCGGTTCTTCAAGCAATAAGAAAAATCGTGAAGAAAAAGAAAGAGCTGAAAGTATCTTTGATAAATTCAAAAACGGTAAAAAATTATCTACCGAAGAGCTTTTACTCTTGCAAAAATACGATATTAATTAATTAAATTATATTTAATTAATTTTTATTTTTTTCTTTA
>JADLKP010000078.1 GCA_016838945.1 Methanobrevibacter sp. | reverse complement strand
TTTAATGATTTTATTAGTTTTTATATTATAAAACAATAATTATTTATATGTATTAAACAAATATTAAATTGCCATATAATATTTATATGGTATTCATTATAAAAAATTATTTTTAAAGATTATTTTTATATATTCTTTAATTAACTAAAAAAGGTTTTTAAATGACAGATGAAGAATTAACCATAAAGGAAATTGATAAAAAACTTGAAAGTACTGGTTATATCTCAAATAATGAAATCAGCACTTCAATATTCCTATCCCTATCTTTAAAGAAGCCGATCTTGATTGAAGGCCCTCCGGGAGTGGGAAAGACAGAGCTTGCAAAGGCGGTTTCTGAATGTTTGGGAAGGGAATTCTTTAGGATTCAATGTTATGAAGGAATTACCTTTGAACAGATTGTCGGAGAATGGAACTATCAAAAGCAACTGCTCCATTTGGAAGCATTCAAAGGCAGCGAAAAAGGTGAAGAATCAATATTTGAAGATGATTTCTTTATCAGAAGACCACTTTTAACCTCATTTATGAATGACAAGCCATCACTTCTTCTCATTGACGAAATCGATAAGGCGGATGAAGAAGTGGAAAGTTTCTTGCTGCAGGCTTTAGGTGAACAGCAGATTACCGTAAACGATTTAGGCACTTTTGACCTTCAAAATGACTTGATGGTAATGCTTACTTCAAATGCTCAAAGAAATTTGCTTGAAGAGACAAAGGACAGATGCCTGTTCTTATATATTTCATATCCTTCAGTTGAACGTGAAATGGCTATTGTCAAAGCCAGAATACCTGAAGCAGACAATGGTTTGGTCAAGAAAGTTGTTAATATGGTTCATAGGATCAGAACATTCAACTTAAATAAGAAACCCTCTGTAAGGGCTTCAATTGATTGGGTAAGCTCTGTAATGCACTTGGATAAGGATTATAAGAATGTCGATGCTGCACTTGAGGGCAGTGTCGGGGTAGCTATCAAGACAGAGCCTGATAAGGCTAAAGTAATCAAAGAGATCTTTAGAAACGAATACATGAATGATTAGCTGTATTTGGAATTCTTATAAAATGAGTCTAGTGATGAGTTTTAATTATCTGCACTCTAAAAGTTATTTTAAGGTTTTAATATGGAAGAGAAAATCGTAAGATTATCAAATGATTTGAGAAAAAAGGGAATGCCTGTAAGTATTAGGTCTACCCAGTCTGCAATAGATGCATATGCTCTATTGGGGGAAGATGATGTGGGCATCTTAAAGGATGCATTCCGGTCTATTTATGTCAAAAGCAAGTATGACATCCCTAAATTCAATGAGTCTTTCGATGGGTTCTTCGCTAAAAAGGTTACTAAGAATTTAACTGATGAGCTTAATAGGTCATATAGGCCAAATACCATGAAAGGAAAGCTTTCACAGCATGAATGGAAAATCACCATGCAGAAAGGAAAAGGTGGAAAGCAAATCCAAATGGGTGCAGAACAGGCTATGGAATACTTTGCAGGAAGGCCTATCCTTGAAGACAGGGACAAGGACCTTGCAAGAGATAATGATATTCTAAACAGTGATCTGTCCAAACTTAACAAATACGATGAAAGAGTATTTGAATTATGTGTAGAGCTTGGAAGAAAAATTGCCAACAAGCAGTCAAGAAGAAAAAGGTTGGCCAGATCCAATAAGATTGACATGAGAAGGACAATGAGACAAAACATGAAGTATGGTGGTGTGCCTATTGACCTTGTTCATGTAAAGAAGAAACCTCATAGAAAACAGCATTTGTTCCTTAATGATGTCAGCGGTTCATGTGAATGGATCAGCAGCTGGTTCTTTATGTTGATGTTTGCATGTCAAAAGACATTCAAAGACTCAAGAATGTTTGAATTTGACAATAAGACAATAGAAACAACTGAATTTTTAAAAGAAAAATATATGGTCAATGCTTTTGCTGAAATAAGATTGCTTCGTATGAGAAATATGATGGTTAGGGGAACATCCAATATGTTCACAGCATTCCAGTCCTTCATGAAGCAGGCGGATATAAGCAATAAGTCTTATATTATCTTATTGTCTGATTGCAGGGATTGGGCAGGTCCTAAGGTTGATGGGGTGCCTGCAAGTGTGGAGCTTATTTCCCAAATGTCCAGCATGGCTAAGAAGGTTGTTATTCTGAACCCTGAAGATAAGAAGAAATGGGATGTTGTTGACAGTTGCGTTTCATTGTATAGAGGCGCAGGCGCTCAAGTTTATGAAGTGAGCACATTGAATCAATTGGCTGAATTTGTAGCGGATATGTAATTTAAAAATCAATTAGTTAGTTAAAATTAAATTTATTAAATTATAATTATAAAAAGAAATAAGAATTTTTATTGTTTTCATTATTTTAAAAAAAGGATGACTTTAATATGGGATCTTGTACTAAATGTGGAAATCCGAATGTGATTATAAAAAGAAAGGCTTCCGGACAGGCCTTATGTAAGGATTGTTTTATTGAAAGCATTGAAAAGAAGGTCAAGCAAACAATCAAGAAGGAAAACTTTCTTGAAAAGGGAGATAAGGTTTTGGTTGCATTGTCTGGAGGAAAGGATAGTGTAGTTACTCTGGAAATTCTCAATTCATATGTTGAAAGGCATATTATAGAGTTATGTGCTGTAACCATTGATGAAGGAATTGCAGGTTACAGAGAGGAAGGGGTCGAAATTGCAAAGGCACATGCTGAGAGACTTGGAATTCCACATAAGGTTGTTTCATTTAAGGAAAGCTTTGGGATTGACTTGGATGAAATAATGAAGACAGAAGGCCATAGAGGATCCTGCACTTACTGTGGAGTATTTAGACGTTGGATTATAAATAGGGCTGCAAGGGAGTTCGGAGCAACCAAGATAGCTACAGGTCATAATCTGGATGATGAAACTCAAGCTATTTTAATGAATTACCTTGAAGGGAATATGGAGAATTTGGCAAAGATAGGTCCTAAAACAGAATCTAATAGTGAAATGTTTACAGTAAAGATCAAGCCTCTTCGTGAAATTCCTGAAAAGGAAATCGGTCTCTATGCACTTGCAAAGGGTTTGGATATTCATTTGGCAGGCTGTCCTTATGCTCAGGAATCATTTAGGATGGAAATCTCCAATATTCTGAAGGATTTGAGTAAGGACCATCCGACAATAATGTATTCCACACTTAGAGGATTTGATAAGATAAGGCCTGCTCTTCGTCAGGAATTGGCTCATGATTATGAATATGACAGATGTGAACGTTGTGGAGAACCATCTTCAAACAGATTATGCCGAGCATGTACATTTTTAGAGGAATTAGGCAAATAATTCCGTCTTTAAATAGGTTTGAACATATTTTTCATTATTTTAAAAAGTTTTTTCTAAATTTTATAAAATTATTAACAATTGTTATAATTTTAAATAGGATGATGTACAAATTAGTAGTGAAGGGATAAAAAATTAAAAAGGTGATTTAATGAGTTTTACATTAAAGATTAAGGATCAAGTTGAAGAAAGAGCTATTGATGGTGATTTGACTATTAAGGATTTGTTGGATGATTTGGACTTATCTTCAGAAACCATGGTAAGCAAAAAGAATGGGGAGATTGTCATTGAAGAGGAAACCATTGAAGATGGGGATGAAATAGAATTTATCCAAATTATTTATGGTGGATAAACTCTTTTTTTTTACTTTTTTCACATTTCAAATCATTTTTAATCTTTTTTACTTTTTATTTTCCATTATATTCAAAAATCTAATTTTCAATATTCTATTATTTTAAAAATCTAATTTTCATTATTTTATTATTTTAAAAATCTAATTTTTAATATTCTATTTTTTCAATAATTTTAATAATTTTAATTTATAAATATAATATATAGGAAATATTAATAATTTATTTTTTAATTTCAGGTGATACTATTAAGGTTTATTACAATTGCGGTGCATGCTTTTTAAGACAAGCGAAAGAAGCTATTGAACTTTCAACAGAAGATGAAGAGTTAAAGTTTAAATTGATTCAGGATGTCTTGTCATATCTTGGAGAAAACTTCTCAAAGGAACTGTCTTCAAATGCCACTGGAACAAGGATTCATCAATATATCAAAAAAGAGACAGGATGTCATGATCCTTACCTTAACCAAAAGAAGGAAGGCAATGATATAGCCCTATCCTTAATGCCAAAGGTAAGAGAAATACTAAAGAAGGACAATAGTTTGGAGGCTTATGTTAAGATAGCTATTGTAGGAAATATTCTTGATTTTGGCACATTTCATTTAGGCACTGATTTCGATGCAATGATCTTTGAAGGATTGGAAAAGGAATTGAAGATAAACAGGATTGATGAATTTGAAGAGGCTTTAAGGAAATATGACAGTGTTCTTTATCTGGTAGACAATACCGGAGAAATCGTATTTGATAAACTTTTGATTGAAAAAATCAAGGAATATGATGTTGATGTTACTGTAGCGGTTAAGGAAATGCCTATTCTAAATGATGCATGCATGGAAGAGGCATTGGAAGTAGGTTTGGATGAGGTCGCTACATTGATTACAACAGGCTCTGATTCTGTAGGGGTTGTGGAATCCATGATATCAGATGAATTTAAGGAAATCCTTTTGAATTCTCCTTTTGTGATTTCCAAAGGAATGGGGAATTTCGAAGGTTTGACAGAAATGAACTTTAAGGGTCAGGATGTATTTGTATTGCTCTGTACAAAATGTCCAGCCATTTCCAAAGAGTTAGGAATTGATGAGGGCTCTCATGTTTTAACTACATTATAATGATTTTTCAAGGGGACAAATTATGAAATTTGGATTTATCGGTTTTGGTGAAGTGTCATACACATTATCAAAAATATTGTTGTCTTATGGATTTGAAGTCCTCACTTCAACTGAAGGAAGGTCAAAAAAGACAAAAGAATTGGTTAAATCTTTAGATTTGATTGTTTTAGATAGTTTTGAAGAGGTTGCTCAAGAGTCTGACATTCTGATATCTGCAAATAGTCCTCAAAGTGCATTGGCTGTTGCATTGAAGTATGGTTCATTGACTCAAGGTATATTCTTGGATTTCAACAACATATCTCCAAACACTGCAAAGCAAATAGAAAATTACATTGGTGATGATCATTTTATCGATTCTTCAATTATGGGAAGAGTAAGCTCAGAGGAATTGCATATTTATTTCTCAGGTAGAAGAGCAGAGGAGTTTGTATCCAACATGAGAAATTTTATTAGGAATAATGATGCTCCTAGTAACGTAAAGGTCAATATAAAAGTAGTCAGCGATGAGATCGGAGATGTTTCCAAATTAAAGATTCTTAGAAGTTCCTATACTAAAGGTGTTTCAGCACTATTGGTGGAAACCTTTGAAACAGCTGAAAAGTTGGGATTAAGTGGCGATTTATGGGAAATATTGTCTTTGACAGAGAATATGGATTTTGAAACTTCTGCCAAATCACGAATAGACAGCTCCAAGAAAAAATCCAAGCGCAAATATGAAGAGCTGATAGAGGTCTTGGAATTTTTGGATGATGTTGATAAAAATAGAAAGTCTAAAATCATGGCTATAGCCACTAAGGAAAAATTTGAAAAGTTGAAAAATAGAAAGTAAATGTTTATTTTTACATTTAACCTTTTTCAATTAATTTTTTTATATTTTAATTACTTTTTCAATTAATTCTTCTTTATTTTTTCTTTCAATTAATTCTTTTATATTTTAATTACTTTTTCAATTAATTTTTTTATTTCAATTTTTTTTAATAATCATGGATAGTAATTTTTACTCTCCAATCATTTCTTTTGTTTTTAATCAATTCACCACTTACTGGAATATATCTTGAATCCAGTATGTATCTTAGATATGTGACTTCTTTTGAAGGAAGCTTTAAGTTTGTTTTTATCTTGATTTTCTTTTCCTTTATCTCACAGGATATTTGATTGTCCTTATCGACAAATATTTTGGCTTCAAGCCCCTCTTGAACTTTCTTTGCTTCAAATTTAGTAAGATTAAGACCAGCTTCAAGTGTCATGAGTGGATTGAGCTTTAAGTCATGTTTCTTTCTGAATTTTTCATTTGCCTCTTTTGCAGAAACTCCCTTGTCCACTTCTTCAGCCACATACCAAGCTCTTTCAATGATCTTGTCAACGTTTTGCTCTTCTGGAATAACTCCCTTTTCTTCGTAATGCCTCATCAGTTTCAATACTTCATCCTTTGTAACTTCCTCTTCAATGCAGGAAGCTGCAAGACGAGTCATCACAGGACCATAATCTGCCCTTCTGAAGCTTGCCCAAATGGATTCGTCATCTTCCTTATAGAACCTTCCTTCAACTATCTTATTGATTACCTTACCGTTTAAGTATGCTATATTTGTTAAGCTTGATCTGGAGTAGGTGTTCATTTTGTGCTTCAATACCTTCATATTCCTTTTTCCAGGTACTGTTCCATTTTCTATTTCCCTTTCCAAAATTTCAATGCTTGTTTCAGGAAGCAGTTTCCTTATCTCTTTAGTGATTGTCAAATCGTTTTTAAGAATATCCTTTCTGATAAATCTGCCGGATATCTTTTTTGGATTTGTAACTTCAGGAATGAGATGGAAATTGATTTTTCTATCGAATCTTTTAGAGAGGAATTCGTTTATTGCATACCATCTTATTACATTACGATTAGGAAAATCTTGAGGCATTCCAAGGAAACTGCCTTCTTTGATGAACCTTTCAGCATATTTTTTTACTTCATCCAAGCTGATGTCTGCAGCTGTAATGTAGTCTGTAACTCCATCTTCATGCATTTTTGCAAGTCTGATAGGCACACTGTATGATAAAATAAGTCTATGATGCAGCCCTTCAATTCCAACGACATTATCTGCACCTAATGCCAGAACCATTTCCTTTCTCGCTTCAAATGGTGTGAAAAATGGGGCATGATTTGCACTGTAACCCTTATTCAAGTAGACAACCACTTCAATGCCTTTTTCATCAGCTATTTCACGGGCATTTTTAATCAGTTCCTCATGTCCCTTATGGACAGGGTCAAAGTCTGCACTTATCGCTATCATAGTTTATTTCCTAATTGAATGTATTTAAAAAATAGTATTTTGATTAAAGTTTATTTTTTTAAAAAATAGTAGGTGAATAAATAATAATGGTTTATTATTTATTCGTTTTTATTAATTCTTATTTATTTTTTTATTTAATTCTTTATTAAGTCTTTAAGTCTTAATTAAGTCTTTATTTAGATTTTTTTTAATCTAAATTAATAACCATCATTTAATAAGTTTAATATTCCAGTTACAACTAACCAAATACCGATTAATGAGCCAAGAATCAGTGGATTATTGATATAGGTTCCAATGATGATGTAGATTACACCTAAAAGTATCCCAAGTATTCCCATCCAGAATCCATATTTGTTGTCTCTGTTTCCAACGATGATGATTAAACCTATTATGATTAGGAATATTCCTGCCAAATAGATTGTTAGGGCAGTTAAAAATGCAAATATGCTTGGGTTAAATATTAAACCTAAACTTATTACTAGCATTATTAATCCTAAAATTGTATTTATTAATCCTCTTGTTGTGTTGTATTCCACTTCACTAACACCATTTGCCAATAAGAAGATTGAAAGTAATAAAACAGACAATCCAAGGATATCTGCTGCACCAATTACTCCAAGCATCGGGAATGCAATTGTGATAATCCCTAAAATAATTGCTATTATGCTTAATGTAGTTTGCTTATGCAAGTTTTTTCCTCCTTATTTTATTGAATTCATTCAGTATAATTTATATATAATTCAATATACTTGTCTAATATTTTTATAATTTTTATTATTTATAAATATATATTCTCAGATATATTTCCGATAGGACTGCATTTAATGAGTTATATAGTATTTTTTTAATATAACGGCAAATGTCTAATAGGAGTTTTGGATTTGTTCAAATCAGAGAATTTCACCTCTGCAATCCATTCCTTCCTGCAGTCACAGTCATGCTCTATCTGACTTTGATCAAAGTTGGAATCAATGATTTTGTGTTTTAATTCCTTATTGCATTTTTTACAGTTATAAGGGCCTCTTCTTGAACCGAATCCAGAAGTGTCCATCAATGCAGGAATATCAACATTTTGTCGGATGGTGTTTATCACTTCAACTGTAGACCAAATCCAAGGAGGTTGATAGGACCCTCTTCTCCAAAGCCTTTCGATTAATGTTCCTCTGTGAATTGTTGCAGGGCAGCATGATACTCTATCCACACCAATCTTTTCACAGTAGCTTGCTGTTTCGATTGCTTCATCTATCGCTTCCTGTTCTGAAGTCAATATAGGCTTAACGAATATGTATCCTTTAGATTTGATGTTATGGTCTTTCTTATATTCCTTGATGAGGTCAATTGCCTTTTCAAAGGTCTTGTTATTAAATCCTTTATTGATCTTATTCAATCTGGTTTCCTCATTTGAAGTTTCCAGGCCTATGCTGATTTCAAATAACTTGTCTCCTATGATATCAAAGATTTCATCTAAAACCTCTTTCTTGACATATTCGGGTCTTGATTCAACAACTATTTCACTTATCTCTTCCATATCTGCCAATTTGTTTAATATGTAATCCCTAGCCTCTTTTGGAACTTCATCAGGATTCAAGAAACTTCCACTTGCAAAGAGCTTTATAGCTATTTTGTCACCATTTTCATAATCCTCTTTGTAGTCCCATTTTTTCATTTCCATTTCGAATAATTCTATGATTTTTGAATTTTCTATTGGCTTGAGGTAACAATCTGAGATATAACTGCACATTGTGCATCCGCCGCTTGGACCAAGTGCCCATGAACAGCCAGGAGTAGGTAAGATTAAGAATATGGTTTTTCCTTTTCCAGAATATAAGAGATCTTCCTGATACCAACTTGCAGAGAGGTCATCCAATTCTCTTATTTTTGCATATTCTATTGATTTGTCTCTTATTTCTTTAGTTAATTCTCTAATTTCCATTGTTTAACCTAATGTTTTTGATATCTGAATAATATTTATCTGATATTTGTCAGAATAAAATTTATTTAATATATTTCTTAATAATATTTCTTAATAATATCAGGAATAATAATTATTACCCTAAATATTTTATTATATGTTATATATTATAATTTT
>JADLKP010000077.1 GCA_016838945.1 Methanobrevibacter sp. | reverse complement strand
TTTATTGGATTTAATTGGATTAAGTTTTGGCATGTAGGTGAACATCTCAGAATGTTTTCAAAAAATGAGGAATATTTTATTAATGTCAGAAAAAACCTAAAGATTATAATAAGCACTTATAATTAAGATTTTCATTATTTACTTAAATAATAGGGAGGGATATGATTTTCGATTATACGATTAATGAGGTATGGGAACTATTAGAAAATATAGGAGAAGATCAAATTAAAGAAACAAGGCACTTTATCTATTCAAATGCAAAGAGAAATTATGATATTGGATTAATCTATGACTTGATATTAAATTGCATGCCTGTACAAATTGGCAAAACAAGTTTAGGTACTTATAAGATAGTTTATGAACATCCTTTTCAATAATCTAAAGATATTTATTTAATAATAATAATGATATTAATACTAATGAAATGCATTTAAAAACAACCTACAAAGCTAATAAAACAAGGAGGATTCGTGAATATGAACCAAAATAAGCATTTTAATCTGGAATTTTCATATGATATTGATATTGATTCTATTTTTATACATATTGTAGATGAGTATGTTTATAAAGAGTCAATTGAATTGGAAGAAGGAATTATATTGGATTTTGATACTGATGGAATCCCAGTGGCTCTAGAAATATTGGATATTAGCAGCTTATTTGGAATCGATAAAATTTCTTTTGAAAATATTCAGGATATTCAAATGAAAATTAAAATCAACTCCTGCATTAATCTAGAATTAAAAATGGTTTTATTAGTTAAAGATAGAAAGGTTAAGCAAGAATTGGATAAGTTTATTAAAAATGACATCAATCTCCCAGAAATGGTTTGTTGTTTCAATTTAAATGTATAATAATTTTTTATTTATTAGAAGTGATATCATGCTAAAATCAATTAAAATAATGGAAGCCATAAGAAATTAATTAAACATTTTAAAAGCTCAAATATGGAAGAGAAAATAGAAATCGCTAAAAAACTTGAAATATTAAGAACTTCAAGAAATGATGCAGATTATATTAACAAGGATATTAACATTGAAGATGTTGAGATAAGTAGAACCACTTTTGAGGAAATAATTGATTCTATTGAAAATCTATAAAGGGGGTTAAAAACATGATGAATGAATTAAATTAGAACGAAATTCTGTTTTTGAAATCCTAAATCTTGAGGTTTTTGATAATGAAATCAAGATAATAAATCCCATAGAAATCTATAAGTTTGTAAATGATAAAAATGAATTTTTCGATTTAATAAATGATACAAAAGTTATCATAAAGGAATTTTTCCCTAATTCTAAACTATATCTGGAATATGTGGAGGATTGTGAAGATGAGGAACTGGACTTGATATAAATGCATATAATAGATGATTCCTATTCTAAAGAGAGAAATCGTGAAAATTTTAATCTTTTATTTAAGGAATTCATAAAGCTTCATTCCACATATCCAAAGGCATTTGAGTTTTTCAATATTAATATATATTCAAATGAAGAGTATTTCAAAGGAAAAATGAATTGAATTAATTAAATTTTTTATAAAAAGTGATGCGAATAACAAATTGTATAATGATTTATTGAGTGGATTCGTTAAATTAAAAGAATCATATGATGAAGTTTATTTCTGCTATTATATTGATGTTGAGTATAATGAAGAATATTTAGACTTTAGAATGAAAAATGAAAGGAATTAATTGGGGTATGAATTAAATGTGCTTTTAGTATAATTTATTTAAATTATGGTGAAGATAAAACGAAGAAAATCAAATAAAAAAAAACAAGTATGGGCATCAAAATTCAAATTTTAATAAAAAATAGCTTTTTCATAGAATAAATATGAATGGTAGTTAATCAGCTATTTTATTATTAGAGGATGATTACAGTTGAGATTATTAAAGTTATATGTCATTTTTATTTAAGAAAAGTTAACCAATTAACTAAACATCCATATCTATTCCGAGTGAAGAAATCTTCTTTTTAAGAGGTTATTTAGATTTTAAATTAAATGGTAGAATGTAACTGATAACGAGTAATATAGTAAAGGGGGGGGAAATTACATTCTACGTATTTAATTTAATAAAATAAGGGACTGGGCAAAGTCTATTTATGATTTAATATGAGTGAGTCTTATGTCCAATCCCTTAAATTATATTTAATTGCCTTTTCTTTTTTTGGTTTTTTTAGGAATGATGATTTAATTCTATAGAACAAATCATCAATTCCTAACATATGTAACTAGTCTATTGATTACAGAATTTTAAAAATCCGATCAATGATTTTATCCATTGGGAGACAAGGAAAATTTTATGATCAAATCTTTAATTTCTGAATTGTGACTATGGAGCGGGTTTAATGGAATGATATATGTCAAAATATGGTCGAGCATACCTACTCCGATTAATCATATATTTTTTTAAAATATAAACTTATTTATTATACAATTTTATAAAAATATTTTATAATTTATAAAAATATTGAACATATTTCATTTTTTTTAAATTTTTCTCTATATTTTTTTTAAATGGAATTAAGTTAAAAATTTTAATTTTTTAAGGTATACAATTGATTACTTTTTTATATTTTTTTTTAAACAATTAAATATGATATATATGAAATATGATGAATGATTTTTAAAATCAAATTTGATGGTGGAGATAAAGGCCTAAAGTTAGAAACTAATGTGATGATGTTAGGGCATAGGGTTATCTCTATCGATTGGACAGGAAATATCCAAAGAATTCGTCTTGATAAATCCTAAAGAAATAAATGAAGATAAAACGAAGAAAATCAAATAAAAAACAAGTATAGGCATTAAGATTCATTTAAAACCAATCCATTTTTATGAATGGTAAACTATTTATAAAAATTTAAAGGATTATTTGCACTTTAATTTTAATTTTGCAAGTTTATATCAATTTAATAGTTAAATAAAACTATAAGATTTATATACTATTAAAATAAATACTAAATTAAAGTTAAAAAGGAGGATTAAAGAAAAAAGGGGATGATTTTTATTGGATTTAATTGGATTAAGTTTTGGCATGTAGGTGAACATCTCAGAATGTTTTCAAAAAATGAGGAATATCAAATAACCGCTGTAGGAAGATATTATCAAACTTGTTTTTTATTAGCAAGGGATATTTATAAAAAAAGGAATAAAAAAACTTTAAAAGGACCGAGTGTTCATCAAAATTTAATTGATGAATTTAAAATATCTAAATCTGATACAGATAGAAAAATCGGTATAAAATTAAATGAATTAAGGGATTTAAGGAATAATGCGGATTATGATGAAAATTTTAATATGAAAAATGTTAATTTCACAAAATTCAAGTCAAAAGAACTTTTGAATATTATGGAAAAAATTAAAGATAAATGAAATGGTTTAAGGTATGTGATAAAATGTTAAATTTAAACATAAAAGAGAGGATTTTGCATTTTAATGAAACAGAAAGCTTTTCTGATAATTATAATATAATGGATTTATCAAATGATCAAATTAAATTAAATTTGGTAAATCCAAAGGAGATTTTTGATTTTATTAAGGATAAAGATGGAATAATGGAGTTCATTTTAGAAACTCATGGTTTAATAAAAAAATATTATCCCAAGGCTTTTCTTTATTTAAAATATGTAGAAGACCCGGAATTTAGAGAAATGGATATTTTATTTACATATATAATTAATCCAGAAGGAAATTTTAAAGATGATATGTTCAAATATGATGATCTGCTTTCAGAATTTGTCAGCTTAAAAAATTATGAAGATTTTTGCACTTATTATTCCATTAGTTTAAGGGCAGAGATATAATATGGATGCGTAATTTTATAAAGTATGATGGGGGTATAGAATGTATTTTTATATTATTGAAGGTGGAACACATGATTCTTATGATAAAGATGTTTATTATTCAGAAACATTTTATTCCCAAAAGGAATTTGAAAATATAGTCATAAATGCATATAAATATGTATGTGAGGAAATTAAGGCAAAAAAAACATGATTTTTCCAGATGTTTAGATAATTTTGAACCAGAGTCTATTTGTTGGGAATCTGAATTTGGAGATAATGAGTTTATGCATTGGATTGAAAAGAACACGGATTTGAAAATTATTAATAAACCTGCTGCATCAATGGATATGGGGACTTGCACTACTCCATCAGAAGATACAAAAAAACTTGAAAGGGCAATTGATTATTCAAAAGTTCCTCATTGCAGAGACAATTGCCGATATAAAGATTCGAATAATCCATTAGATAAATGCTATTGTTCTTATCCAGAAATACGTTCTAAAGCAAAATTGGAATTCAAAAAGAGATATCCTGATTAAACACTTTTAAATTAATATCTTATTTAAATAATTTTATCCATAAATTTATATAATCAATTTGTTTATATAATATAAACAAAGATAAAAAAGGGATATCATGGCTGCAGACAATGAATTAAAATTAGAAACAAAATGTTATGATGCAATGGAATATGGTTATCTATATGGATTAAACAAGAAAATACCAGACGAGGAATGGGAGAAAGTGAAGCGATACATGAGAAAATGGAAAAGGATGGACTTTGTAGAAGGTAACATCAAGGTTACAGGACGTCCAGAAGGATACAGATGCTTGGAAGAGGATGTTCCTAAAGTAGAGGAGATATTAGGAATAACAAATACATTGGAAAAAAGAAGAAAGAATATAGAAGAAAAGATGTCTGATCCTATCAAAAAGGTTCAATTCAAGGACCAAGTCTACAATTGGCTCACAATGCTCTTTAAAAGCGGAACACAACCAAAACAAGACTTAAGTAGGCTTGCTATCCATTCCACCAAGATTTATGATCCTGCAGATGGCTTCAAGAATGGTGCAGAAGATGGATACGGTGAACTATTCATTTACACTCCTCATGGAATGTGGTATATTATCAATAACTGCAGTCCTGGTGCCAACAAGGCATTAAATAATCTTGAAAGCAAATTCGGCGGTGCAATCGGCTACAGATTGATGTATGAGGATACAGTTGATACATTGATTAGAGTGTATACTGAAGAAAATGAGTATGCTGGTCCAGACTTATACTAAAATCTTTTTTTTTGTGTTTTTCACAACTTTTTCTAATTTTTTTATTTTTTTGATAAATTTTTACACTTCTTTTTAATATTATAATCTTCTTATAAATTAAAATAATAATTTAAGGTATTTTATTTAGTTTTGCCCTTTAATAAAGTTTCAATTAAGAAAAGATTATATATTACAAAAAACAATTATTAATAAAGTTCGTATTGTTTTAAGATTTTTCTTAAAACTACCTGCTAGTGGGGATTTCCCCACTTTTTTTATCTATTCTTATTTAATTCGTTCGATTACGAATAGAAATAATTTTTAAAAAAAGCCTATAAAATTTTACAGTCTCTAAAAAAAGAAAAAAAGAATTATTTTTTAAAGAGGTTTTATCCTCTATTTGCTATTTTTATCTATTCAACAGCTTTCCTTAAAGCCTGATCGATATCTGCAATGATGTCTTCAACGTTTTCAATTCCTACAGACATTCTGATGAAGTCTGGAGTCACACCGCTATCAACCTGTTCTTCAGGTGACATTGTGGAATGTGTAGTGGAAGCTGGATGCACTACAAGTGTTTTAGCATCACAGATATTTGCAAGGTGTGACAATAGCTCAACGTTTTCAATGAACTTCTTGCCTTCCTCTATGCCTCCCTTAATTCCAAAACCAAGCACACAGCCATATTTGCCATTGAGATATTTCTTTGCAGTCTCATGGTTAGGGTTATCTTCCAAACCCGGATAGTTAACCCATGATACAAGTTCATGCTGGTCAAGGAATTCAGCGACTTCAAGGGCGTTTTCAGTGTGTTGCTTGACTCTTAGAGACATTGTTTCAAGTCCTTGAAGAAGCAGGAATGAATTGAATGGACTGATGCATGTTCCTAAATCCCTCATCATCTGTACACGTGCCTTGGTGATGTAAGCCGCTTCACCGAATGCATCTACATAAACAAGGCCATGATAGGTGTCATCAGGTTCTGTAAACTCTGGGAACTTGCCGTTGGTCCAGTCGAAATTGCCTGAATCTACAATGGTTCCTCCAAGTGATGTGCCATGTCCACCAATGATCTTTGTAGCGGAATGAACAACGATATCCGCTCCATGTTCAATAGGCTTCACCATGCCGATAGCAGATGTATTATCAACTATTAAAGGAATTCCATGCCTGTGGGCAATATCTGCCAATACTTCAAAGTCAGGAACATCCAATTTAGGGTTACCGATTGATTCGCAGTATAATGCTTTTGTCTTGTCTGTAATTGCATCTTCAAAAGCCTGTGTATCCTGAGAATCAACAAAATTAACTGTTATTCCGAATTTATTCAATGTATTTTTGAATAGGTTATATGTTCCACCATAAAGATTGTTTCCAGATACTATTTCATCTCCGCATTGGGCTAAATTCATGATGGCCAAGGCGATTGCTGCCATACCACTAGCCTGTGACAATGCACCTACACCGCCTTCAATAGCTGCAACCCTTTTCTCAAACACTTCATTGGTAGGGTTGTTTAATCTTGTATAAATGTTACCTGGCTCTTTAAGAGCAAATATGTTAGCTGCATATTCAGCGCTTTCAAATACATATGAGCTTGTCTGATAAATAGGAACTGCTCTTGCTCCAGTAAATGGATCTGCCTCTTCCTGGCCAGCATGTACCTCTAAGGTTCTGTCTCCATATTTTCTTGTCATGATAATTTCTCCATAATTTTTATAACTATGTTATAGTAACATTACTTAATATATTGTTTTTGATTAATAACTATACTGATTTTAGTTATTATTTAATATTTGGCGGATTTAATAAGTGGTGGTATATATATAATATTTAGAAATTAGAATATCAGAAATGAATAGGACAGATTTGTTTAAATGAAACAATAACTAATTATTATGATAGATTTTTATACATTGCCCATTTAATCAATCATTATTTCAATTAAATCAATACTAAAATCCAATCTAAAACTTTAAATACTATCAATGTTATAATAAGTTTGAAAAATATAGATATTATAATAATAAAAACGAAAATCGTAGGGGAAGACTATGGCTAAGGACAATTATTGCATATACTGTGGATTTAAGCTTTTTCCAGAGGATCATTTCTGTCCTAATTGTGGGAAGAGATTGGATGAGAAAGTGGAAACAGCGACTAAAACTTCCAAATATGAGCCAAGCAAGGTAGTTGACGGTATTGATTTGTCACAGGCAAACAAGTCTAAAAACGCATCTCAAGAGTCCTATTCCAGTTCCTCCAGTTCTAAAAATACAGCTGCAATCAATGCTTCAGACTATTCATACTATAAAAAGGAAATCACAAAGCTGAAGGAAACCTATGAAAGGAAAGAAAAAAATGTATTGAAATTGCTTGAACAGAAGTTTCCAGCTGGGCAATTGTCCTATTATAGATTCAAGGAAGAAGTTGACAGCTGCAGGGTAAGCTTCTTCAAGGAAGCCGATGCAGCAGAGAATATGATTGAACTATCTGATGAATATTCCCAAAAGATAGCTGATGAGCTTAAGAATAAGGTAAAAACCCTCCAAGAAATTGTTGGGAAGATGAATGACCTTCAAAGTGAACTTATTATTAGCATCAGCAATGGTGATGACGGTTCTGATGATGAAATAAGCAATCTTATAAAAGAAATGAATGATCTAATCGATTCTGTAAAGAATTACGAATAATATAATTTCATGTCCGATTTTTATGAAAAAAAGAGACATTAGTTTTATTTCTTGATTTTTAAGAAATTTTTATATAAAAAAAGCAAAAGTTTATAAATAAGATATGTCATAAAATTATATGACACATTTTATTATTAATTTTTGTGTGTAAATAAAGGGTGATATTATGTCTGAATTTTCACTTGATATAAATGAAATTAAAGAAGATGTTGACAAAAGCTTGAAGGAAGAAGAAGAAAAATTACCAAATGATGAAATCAAAAAGCAAGCTGATGACAATGCTGTTGCAATCTTTGAATCTGACTTCAATGATGTAGCTGCAAGAGAGGAAATCCTAAAGCCTTTGGATGACTTCGGTCTTAATGCAATCAACAGATCTGCAAACAAGAACAATCTCATCAACACAAGATTTAAGGATTTGTCCAAAGGTGGAGATGAAGCAACCAATATTGGTAACAAATTGGAAGAGCTTGACAAGGAAATCAGAAACTTGGATCCGTCTGCAATTGAATTCCAACAATCAGGATTCTTAGGAAAACTCTTGAAGCCAATCAGGAATTACTTCAGCAAATACGAACAGGCTGATGAAGCTATCTCAAACATTCTTGTCTCTCTTGATACAAGCAGCAAGGTATTGCAGAATGACAACACAACCCTTCTTGCTGAGGAAACCTATTTAAGGGAATTGACCAAAAAGCTCATGACTGACATTGAATTAGGTAAGCAAATGGACCTATCCATTGAGCAGCAAATCCGTCAGGCTGAAATTGAAGGTGTAGACCAACATAAAATTGATTTTGTACGTGAAGAAGTGCTGTTCCCACTTAGACAAAGAATCATGGACATGCAACAAATGATTGTTGTAAACGAACAAGGAATCATCTCCTTGAATGTTGTAAGAAGAAACAACAAGGAATTGATCAGAGGAGTTCAACGTGCTAAAACCGTAACTGTAACTGCACTTAGAAACGGTATTATGGTTGCAAGCGCATTATACAACCAACAAGTTGTAATCAAAAAGATTAAAGCACTTAATGATACTACTGAAGCTGTTATTGAATCAACTTCCAGAATGTTAAGAGAACAAGGAAACGAGATTCAAAAGCAAAGCATGGAAACAATGATTTCCCCTGAAGTCCTTAAGGCATCATTCGCTGAAGCATTAGCTGCAATTGAAGATGTAAGCAATTACAAGAATCAAGCGCTTCCTCAAATGCAACAGACCATAATTGCATTCAATGAAATGGCTGAAGAAGGACAAAAAGTGGTTGACAAAATTGAAATGAAATAAGATTATTTTTATTTCATTTACTTTTCCTTTTATTTTTTTAATGTTTTTTCTATTTTTTAATTATTTTATCTATTTATAATTATTTTAT
>JADLKP010000076.1 GCA_016838945.1 Methanobrevibacter sp. | reverse complement strand
TTTATTAAAAAGGATTCTTTAAAATTATAAGGTTGTTTTATAATGAAAATTTTAGCAATTAGTGATATACACGGTAAGAAAAATCCAAAATTAATTGATTACATAAAAAAAGATGATGATATTAAGGCATTATTAATTGCAGGAGACATTACAGATTTCCATATTACTGAATTTGAACCATTAAGTTTCGTAAAACCATTCATCGATGAAATAGTTGAAGAATGTGACGTTGATGTATTTGCAATTCCAGGTAACTGTGACCCTGCAGGAATCTGCAATGCAATCAAGGAAAGCGGTCCTGATGAAAAACCTGCTTTCTGCATGCATAATCAATTGATAGCATATGAAAATGTAGTGATTATGGGTTATGGAGGATCCAATCCTACTCCATTCAACACTCCTGGTGAAGCGGATGATGATCACATTTACCTTCGTGTTTATGAACTTTTAGCAGAATATGACTACATTGGAAATACTGATGCTAAAAGGGTGGTTATTCTACTTACTCATGCGCCTCCATATGACACCAAAGCAGATGAGCTTCCAGATGGATCTCACGTAGGAAGTCAAGGCGTTAAAAAACCTATTCACGAATTCCAACCTGATATCAACATATGCGGTCATATCCATGAGGCATGTTCCATTGATAAAATAGGTAAAACCACTGTTGCAAACCCTGGTATGCTTGAAATGGGTCATGCAGTCTTAATTGATATTGACGAAGAAGCAAATTACACTGTGGAAATTGTTGATTTGGAGTAAATTTACTCCAATTTTCTTATTTTTAACTTTTTTTTAACCATTCTCATATATGGTGTCTTTCTTAAAACTTTCAATCATTCTTCTTATTTTTCAGTTTTTAGCTATTTAATGTCTTTTTTCATTTCATGCAATTTATGAAATCATATCCTTGACTATTTTTCAATTGAACTTTTTAATGAAAATCAAATATAAAAATTTATAAAATGTTAGTAGTAAATATTATTAATAATTAATAAATATATATAATTTCTAAAATTTTGACATTTTTTCATTGCTTTATTTTGGCTTTAAAATAGATTTAGAGATTATTCTATTAATGAATCATATGAAATACTTAAAGCAATCTTTATTATTGGATAAGGATTGAATTTAATCATATATTTTATAATTAACTTAATTTCCGAAACTTTGGAGGTAAACAGCATGTTAGAAAAGATTAAAGTTAAAGATTTAATGACAAAAGACGTTTTTACAGTTGACTGTGAAGAGGCAACTGTTTTCGCTTTTGAAACATTAATGAAACACAAAATCAGTGCAATGCCTGTCGTCGATGAAGACGGAAAAATGGTTGGTATCGTAACTGCTACTGATTTAGGACATAACTTGATTTTAGACAAGTATCAATACGGCACTAAAGTAAAATCAGTTATGGTTAAGGATGTAGCTACCATATCTTCAGAAGCAAGCATTAAGGATGCAATAACTGTAATGTTTGATGAAGCTCCTGGAGACAGTATCATTAACCAATTGCCTGTCGTTGATGACGGTAAACTTGTAGGTATTATATCTGATGGAGATGTCATAAAATACTTTAAGAAGAATTTGATCAGCAAACTTATTGAATAAGTTTGAAAAATTCTTTTTATCTTATTTTAAATCTTTTTAAGTTTTATTAAAATTCTTGTTTTATATTAATAACCCTATTTCTATACTTTTTTTAACATTTTTTAATATTTT
The DNA here is from genome assembly GCA_016838945.1 of Methanobrevibacter sp. GTDB lineage: Archaea > Methanobacteriota > Methanobacteria > Methanobacteriales > Methanobacteriaceae > Methanobrevibacter. The sequence goes on along the minus strand of JADLKP010000076.1, from coordinate 7,428 downwards.
TTAACTTTTTTTTAATATTTTTTATATTTCCTTATCTTTCTCTTGTTTTTTTATTTTATTTTTCCTTATTTTTCCTTGTTTTTAATAATATGCTTTTTATCGCTTTCTTTTTTTAAAAAAGAGTTTTTAGTTAAAATTTATTACAACAAACTTTATATAATATTAATAAGATATATTATTATTGGCTAGACTGGAGGGTTAGGAGTCCTCTGTAAGCACAAATCTCCTTCGGTGCGGTCGAAATAAAGGAGGCGGCATTTGGATTTAATCATGGCCTGTAAGGCTGATGTCGAAACCCCGTCCTGCAGGATCAATGGTGTCAAAGATATTACTGGAGGGTAATATCTAATTGGCTTTATTGTGGGAACGTGTCAGGCCTGGAAAGGAGCAGCTCTACCGCTAACAGCTGATGCTTGTAGAACCGCGGGGTGGAGTTAGTTTTTCAGATAACCGTGGTTGATGAATTTTGTCCACTCCTTTATGTGCCACTTAAAGAGTTTTATTATTTTTAAAAACTGTTTAAAATCTTTTTTTAATGATTGTTTAATGGTAAAATCATTGATTTAATTTAAAAAAAGAAAAAGTTTATATAATAAGTGGATATAAAATAATAATGTTGTATTTAGAAACGATTTATATAACTTTTTTTCATTTGTAGTCGGGATGGCCCAGCCTGGTACGGCGTCGGACTGCTAATCCGATGATCATTAGATCGCCGGGGTTCAAATCCCCGTCCCGGCGCTTATATTTATACTATTTTTATAAAATTTTTACTATTTTTTACTATATTTTTATACTATTTTTAAAAATCTAATTTTTAAAGAGTGAATTTTAGATTTTATTTTAAAAAAAAATAAGAGTTTTAATTAATTATTCTTAAATATGGTCAATTAAAGAATGAATTAATTAAAACTAAAAAAATAATTTTTGAAATTTATATTCGATGTCTAGAAACTTATTGAACTGTACTTTCCACATAATACATAGTTCTTGGTATTCCAATTCTTTATATTTCCAAAGCTGTTTCTTGAACTTGTAGGATCTGCAACAACCCATTTCTTTCCAACAAGAATCTGTGTCCAGATATGTCCTGAAACATAACCTGTGGTGAATCTGCATTTGTCCCCTTTCACATATCTTGCAGGAATTCCAGCTGCTCTGGATAGGGCAACCAATAAATGGCTTTGGTCAACGCAATTTCCTTTTTTTGTTTGAAGTGTTTTGGCAGCCCCTCTTCGGGTATTCCTATACTTTTTATATTGGATATTGTCCCGTACCCAATTGAACAGCTTTTTGCCCTTATCATAATCGCTTTTAAGGGTGGAAGTTAATTTTTTGGCCAATGCCTTGATTTCCTTATTGCCTATTTGGCAGTTCTTGCTGCTGGACAAATACTTTTTCAGACTTTCCTTGATGTAGGTATCATTCAGTTTGAGTGAATTGGAACTTGTCTTGGAAGCTGTTTTAGAAACGGTTTTAGAAACGGTTTTAGTTGTCTTTCCACTAGTTGACTTAGTTGTATTCGCTTTTGTTGTTTTAGTGCTTGCTGTTGTTTTTTTAGTTGCATTTGCTTTTGCATTATTGGCAGAAACCTTAACATTTATGCTGGATTTCCCTTTGACATCAACGTTTATCTTGCTTGTATTCAATTTGACATTCGCTTCATCAGTTTTAGTCACATCTATCTTATATTTGCTTGGATCTAATTTATCTAAAATATTGTTCAATAGGCTATGGATATGGTTCATTGTAATTTCAACCAAACCTGCATTTCCATCAGCCTTTTTATTTGAACTGGTCTTTGCTGATGAATTTGCTGTTTCCTTTGAAGTAGTCTTCGTTGTTTTTGTGTTTGCTGTTGTTTTTTTAGTTGTGCTGCTTGAATTTGTCTTTTTGGTTGTATTTGTTGTTTTAACACTATTTGAACTGCTTTTAGCTTTGTTCTTGTTTATCTTTGATTTGATTTTATCCAAATCCAAGTCATCAAGCTTTACGGTATTCGGCAACCTATTGTTTTTATTAAAGAAATCCAAACATTTGCTGTATGTAAGAATTAATTGATTGTAGGGAACATTTCCCTTTGATGAAGAGACCCAATTAGGAGCTCTCTTATTTTTTTCAATAAATTTCCTGGTTTTGCCCGCCATCTTAACGTACTCTGTCTTATTCAATGTTCCTTTAGCTGATTTGATATTAGTGTTATTGTATTTTTTAACCAAATTCTTCTTTATATCAATCTTTGAATTGGAGCCATTTTCAACGGCTTTTGTTAGCAGATATAGATATTCTGTGTTTGAATAATTCTTATTGCTGATTTTGACTTTAGGAAATTTGCCGTTCTTTTCCACATAATTCACAAAGTTTGTTGATGTTTTTGCCAAAGTCTTTTTATTTATTGTAGTTTTATTGGAACTTGCTTTAGTTGCATTTGTAGTTTTCTTTGTCACATTTGTCACTGCTTTTGTAGTCACATTTGATTTAACTTTATTTGTAATACTTGAAGCAGTTGCTTTGGTGCTATTGCTTGTGAGAGAACTTGATTTAAGAATTTTGCTGCCATTTAAATCATCTGCACTCACGCTTTGAGCACCTACACTGCCTAGAGTGAAAAACAGTATTACCAATAAGGTCAATATAATTATTTTATTTCTAATAGTAACACCTCATTTTTCCTTTTTTCTCCTCCATTCATTTTCATAACCTCTTTAAAAATTTCAGTTTTAATTGAATATTTTATTCATATTGAAAAAATGATTTCAAATTAAAAAATATTAATTGAACTGTTTATTTTTTTATTCTAAAGAGTGGTAAATTCATATTTTGATTTTTTAATTTAAATACATTTCTTAATTGTGTTTTTGTGCAAATTCACTTATCTGTTTAAGAAAAAAAGTTTATATATTTCTTGTATTTTAAAATAAATATTATAATGAACTAATAAGTTACATCATTACCATTAAATTGATAAAATTCAATAATATAATCATAGTAAAATTTATTATATTTGTAAAAACAAAATTTATATTGATTTAAGAACAATTTTCAAGATTTAAGAAAATTTGGACAGCAATAAAACATTTGATCAATCATCAATAGGAACTAAAACATGTTTAGAGAAAAGAACGTAATCGTCAAAAATCCGTTGAAAGCAGATATTCGTTTTGGATTGGTTTATCCAAACGTTTACAAAACTGCAATGAGTTCCTTAGGTTATCAAATACTTTATAATTACGTCAATGAAAGGGAAGACAGCTACTGTGAAAGAATAATCTATCCTTCTGTGAGAAGTCTTGAAACAAACAGCCCCTTGGCTGATTTTGACATAATCTCTTTTTCCCTGCAATATGAGCAGGACTATTTTAATGTCTTGGAAATCTTGAGGAATGCGGATATTCCATTAAGAAGGGAAGACAGAACCTCAGAAGACCCTTTGATTATTGCAGGAGGGCCTTGTGCTAGTTCCAATCCTTTGCCGTTATCTGATTTTATAGACATTTTTGTTATTGGGGAAGCTGAAGCTGTTTTATATGACTTTTTAGACTTATATTTGGAGTCAGATGTCAGGAATAAAAGAGATTTTTCTCCTTTTTTAAATATGCAAGGATTATATGTTTCTGAATTCAACAACAATACGAAAATCATACTTTTGGATGATATGAAGGATGCATATCATTTGACTTATCCTATAGTTACAGAAACTGATGACAATGATTTCATCCCTGCATTTTCCAATACGATTCTCTTGAATGTATCAAGGGCCTGTTCAAGAGGCTGCAGGTTCTGCATGTCAAGCTATATGTATAGGCCTTTAAGGGAAACAGATCTGGAAAACCTTTTGTCAATTGCAGAAGATGCAAGATCCAATACGGGATTAAATAAGATATCATTGATTGGAGCAGCTGTTTCAGACTATTCCAAAATAAACGAATTGACAGATGCCTTAAGGGAAAAGGGATTCCAAGTCTCCACACCTTCAATGAGAATCGAATCTATCACAAAGGAAACCTTGCTTGCCCTTAAGTCAAGCGGATTGAAGACATTGACAATCGCTCCTGAATCAATCTATTCCCTTAGGAGAAGAATCAACAAGGACATTAGTGATGAAGATGTATTCAGAGTGATAAATGATGCTATTGAATTAGGTTTTAATATTAAATTGTATTTTTTAATCGGTTTGCCCTATGAGACACAAGAGGATATTGAAGAACTTGCAAGTCTTATGAAGCAGATTGATTCCATGAAGCATAATATTGATTCAAATTCTAAATCTTCAATTAAATTAAACGACATTTCAAGCAAATCAATGTCTAATTCATCATCTAAAAATGGGGATGGCTTATCCCGGAAAAAGTCCAAGTCTTTCAAGAAAAAATCAAAAGTCTCTATCAGCTTCAGTGTCAATCCGGTTATTCCAAAGCCACATACCCCCCTACAATGGGGAAGCTATGACCTGAAAGAAATCAAATCAAAGATAAGATATCTTAAAAAGAATCTGAAAGGTTTGGACATTAAGTTTGATAGTGCTAAGTTGGGCCTTATACAATATGTTCTCTCCTGTGGGGATAAGGAGATTGGAAACTTGATAGAAAGGTCTTTGAATGAAAAAATCAGCATTAAGGAATGGGCTCAGAATGCTCCAGATTATAAATTTGGAGATGATTTGCCTTGGGATTCCATAGATGTAAGTGTAAGCAAAGATTTCTTAATCTCTGAATATGAAAAAATAAGAACCAGTGAGCAGACTCCATGGTGTGAAGACGGCCCTTGCTATAATTGTGGGGCTTGTGATTAAAACTATATTAAACATTAAATCTAATATTATAATAGAAAAAATTTATACAAAATTTATGCAAAATTTTTATAGGATTTTTATAGAATTTTTACAAAATTTATAAAAATATATGATTAATTTATAACTATTTGCTAATTATTTAAGGTGTTATTATGTTAAATCCTGCTAAAAGAGTTGAAACCATTGAATTATCTCTAATTAGAAAAATGTTTGAAGTGACTAATCCTGATGCAGTTAATTTGGGAATAGGAGAACCTGACTTTGATGTTCCTGAAAATATCAAGACTGCAATGAAAGATGCAATTGATGAAGGAATTACCAAATACACTTCAAATAAGGGATTGATAGAGTTAAGGGAAGCGATCGTGGATAAATTAGATAAAGAGAACAATATCAAAACAGATGCTGAAAATGTCATAGTCACTGCTGGTGCAAGCGAAGCATTATACGACTGTGCACAAGCATTATTCCAAAAGGGAGATAATGTATTGGTTCCAAATCCGGGATTCCTATCCTATTATACATGTGTCCAATTGGCTGAAGCTAATGTTGTGGAAGTCACCGCTCCGATGGAAAATGAGTTTAAGATGAAAGTGGAGGATGTTCAAGAAAAGATTGACAAGAATACAAAAGGATTGATCATCAACTCCCCTTCAAATCCAACTGGTGCAGTGATGGATAAGGAGGACATTAAAGGAATTGCAGATTTGGCAACAGACCATGACTTCTATATCATTTCAGATGAAATCTATGAAAAGATCATCTATGGAACCAAAAACCACTCTCCAGCTGAGTATTCAGACAATGTGGTTACAATAAACGGATTTTCAAAAACCTATGCAATGACTGGCCTCAGGGTCGGATATATGGTTGCAAATGATGAAGTGACTGAAAACTTGTTAAAGGTTCACCAATATTGCACTGCAAATGCTCCTTCCGTTTCACAAGCGGGAGCTATCGAAGCACTTACAGGTCCACAGGATTCAGTCAAGAAAATGGTTGGCGAGTTTTCAAGAAGAAGGGACCTTATTGTTTCAAGCTTAAATGACATGGGCTATGAAACTGTTGATTGCCAAGGTGCATTCTATGTTTTCCCTAAAGTGGAAAGGCCTATGGAATTTGTCAAGGCGGCTGCAGAGGCAGGAGTTATTTCAGTTCCAGGTGCTCCATTCGGAAGCGTTGGAGAAGGTCATGTAAGAATGTCATATGCAAACTCATATGAAAACATTGAAAAGGCAATGGATATTTTGAAGGGTTTGGATTACTGATTCTTCAATCCATATTTTTTTTTAAAAAACAATAATTTTTCATATCTATATCCATATAGGTAAATTTATTAATGGTTTATGGCAAATAATATATATTAATAATTACATAAACAAGTTTGGTAATAATTATTTTAATATTAGTAATATTTTTTAGCTGACCTTTATATAAAAAGTATTATTTTGCTGTTTTTTGGGGATATAATGAAATTTGAGGAACGTGAAAAGTTAGGAAAGAGGGCATTTTATATTGCAGTTATAGGAAACACATTCTTGACTATTTTCAATATTGCAGTGGGGATAATGTCTGGAAGTTATGCGCTCATATCAGAGGGGGCCCATACAATTTCAGATTTGGTAACTTCCATAATCGCTTATATTGGATTTAGAGTTGCAAATAAGCCTGCAGACCATGAGCATCCTTATGGTCACGGAAGGGCTGAAGCTGTTGCAGGTTTGGTGATTGTAGTGTTTTTGGCAATTGTTGCCTATCAGATACTTACTGGAGCCATTGAACGTTTATACTATGGAACATTTTCAATTCCCGACCCTATAGCAGTTGTTATGGCATTGATTGGCATAATCGTTAACTTTGCAATGAGCCAAAGCATTATCAATTTAGGTAAGGATGCCAATAGTCCAGCCATTGTTGCAGATGGTATGCATCAAAGGGTTGATATCCTATCTTCAATCGCTATCTTAATAGGTATTTTTGTTGCTCAATACGGTTATCCTGTATTGGACCCGATCATTGCATTTGCCATTGCTCTATTGATTGCAAAAACCGCATATGAAATTGCAAAAGAGAATCTGGATTCAATTATGGGTAAGGTTCCTTCTGAAGATTTGATTGATGAGATTACAGAAGTTTCAAATTCAGTGGATCAGGTTCTTGGAACACATAATGTCAGAGTAAATTATTTAGGGTCCTATGCTACCGTGTCACTGCATATTGAACTTCCTCCAGAGATGAGCCTGGATGACTCCCATAAGATTGTTCATATGGTTCAAAATAAGATAGTTGAAGAAGTGGATGTCATTAGGGGAGCAACAGTTCATGCATGTCCTTATGGATTGGAATATGACCATTGTCAGGAAATCGATGGAAAGAACATTTTGGATGGCAATTAAAATTCATATTTTTTTTATTTATTTTATGTTTATTTTTTTAGGAATTATTCTAGAAAAATTGCAAAATTTTTATCTATTTTTCTTATTTATTTTATGTTTATTTTTTTAGGAATTATTCTAGAAAAATTGCAAAATTTTTATCTATTTTTTAAAATTTTTCAAGTTTATTCATAATTTTTCTAAAATGCTTTAAATGTTCTTTATTTGCTAAAAAAACTTTAATAAATGGGGTATAATGGA
>JADLKP010000358.1 GCA_016838945.1 Methanobrevibacter sp. | reverse complement strand
AAAATTATAATCTCCTAAAAATAAAATTATAATCTCCTAAAAATAAAATTATAATCTCCTAAAAATAAAATTATTGTATTCTTAAAATGAAACTCTTGAATTTGTCCAAGAGATTTTTATAATGAATGACCCTAACTTTTTCATTGTATAAATCTTCTTGAGACCTTTCATATTTTTTGAGTAATGAAATGTATTCCTTTTGCAATTCCACATAATCATCAAAAGAATATGAATGAGATGTAGATGTGAACTGTTCATTACTTATGAATTCTCCATTACTATCATTATTTGCAACGAATCCATCATTATTTGAATAGTTGTTATTATTTTGTGAATTTAATTTATCGTTTAATAGATTTAAATCATCATTCAAGTCAGAGATTATGAAGTTCTTATCTTCGAGCTGCTTTCTTAAGCTGGAAATGGTATTTTTGTTTTCTTCAAGCTGATCTTTCAAACTTGAACAATCTTCCCTTATGACATTTAGTCTTTTTCTGGATTCCGCCAATTCTTCTTCAGACTTGTCCAACTTTTCGGAAAGTGCAGACACTTCAGAGGAACTATTATCCAATTTTTCTTTATAGGTATCTAACTCATTTGTTAGTTTTTCATTTTCCTCTTTCAACATGGCGTTGAACAATTCTAAAGCGGATTGCAATTCATCGAGCTCTTCAAGATTTTCTGCTTGAGATGCAGGCAAGATTAGGACTTCTTCCTTATCTTCAAAGATATTGTCAGACTTAGATACGGTAACCTGTACCTGTTCTGTCTTGTAGGTCTTTTTAGTACCATCTTTCAATGTCCTGTTATAAGACCTGAAATATTTCTTGACAACACCTTTTACAAAATCCATAATATTCCCTCTAGATGTAACCTATAAACGAAAGATTCATTGACAAAACTTGCAACTTATGATAAACTTGTCAATAAAAATAAGATTATGATATTAGTTATATGGTTTATATTATATAAATTTTTTAAAAAATCTTTACCTTTGAATGAAAATTAAATATTTTTAAATATATTTGGTTTGAAATAAAAATTTTTTAAAAAATCTATAAAAATTATGAAACCTTATTCTTGTAAAACATGAAAAATGCTTTAAAAAATTCAATTCCACTAAAAATCTAAAATGAAAACATTGAATGCTTTAAAACTTATTAAAATACGACGACATCATCAATAAAAGCTAATAAGTAATTTTAATACTTGAGATTTCAATAAATAAAAAAAAAAGAGACTGTA
>JADLKP010000075.1 GCA_016838945.1 Methanobrevibacter sp. | reverse complement strand
TTATGATATTATAAAGTAATAATATTACCGAGCCCTTTAATTAAATAATAGGATAATTATGGATCATCTAAAATCTGGATTACAATAAATTTTAGAATAACAAAAGCAGAAAAATAGTAAAAATAGCATAAAATATCAAAAAATCATAACTACATATATATCAGTTTGTTTAAAAATAGTATTTTAAGAATTAAATCAATATTTTTAATGCTAAATATGATGAAAATAATGATGAAAATAAACAAATTAAAAAATATGATATAAGATTTTAATTTAAGTAATGAATAGTAAACTAAAAATAAAAAATAGGATACTTTCAAAAAAAGTAAATTAAAATAAATATTGAAAAAAATAAAGAAAAATAAAAAATAAGGAAAAAAAAAATGAAATTATCTGAATTCTATTTTTCCATTATTATTAATTAAAACGCCTTTTCCAATCATTGAATCGATCACTAAGGTAATTTTATTAGATGTCTTCTTAGATGTTGATCTAAATCCAAATGTTCTGGAAACACTTTTAGCTAATTCCTGAACTTTCAAGGATTTTTCAAAGCTTAAAACCAAATCAATGGATTTTTCTATCTCAACATCAGAAATTAAATCAATATTTGGTTTGACTCTCTTTCTGACCTTCACAGAGTCATAATCAATAAATAAGAAATCTTTTTCTCTGATTAATAGCAAATGAGATTCATTACGGTCAATTGCTGCTAAAATGGTATTTTTAAATTTAGTGCCTGCACGAGATAAATTGCAGCTTTCTCTTAATCTGCGTATGACTGTATCTATATGAACAGGACCTTCAGCAGCCACTATGTCCATAACAGCAGTTGCTAATTTCATTTCATCATCATAGATTTCAGCAGGAGATTTGATGATTACATCTTCAATCTCTTTATAATCTTCAATATAATCGCTTAATTTACCAGATGGAGTAAGTCTAGTATTATCTACAGGACTAAGGACATTATCTTTAATATATCTTTCATCTTCCATATCCTGATAGTTTTGACCTACATCTGTAATGATATCTTCAAATTCATCATCATCAATTACTATATCTTCATAGGAATCTTCATAGGAATCTTCAAATTGAGAATCTAATTCCAAATCTTCAATATGGACAAAGTCAGAATCTGAAACTGGTTCTCTAGGATGTATAGAATGAGTAGATGAAGTATTTTCTACACTTACAGAAGAACTAATAGGTACAATAGGTTCAGAATCTGTTTCGACATACTCACTTTCAGTAAGTTCTTCTAAAAATGCATCATCAATTGAATCATCCAAATAACCATCATCAGAGGAAGTACTGGTGTATTCTTCAATTTTATCTAAATATTCATGCTTTTTAGATGTGAATAATGAATCATAACTTTCTTCTTCAGTTCTTTGAGTATTATCCACTACAACAGTCTCTTCATAAGGGTCATATGGATCTTCAAAGAATTCATCATCTGCATTACGGTCAATGACATAAACCATTTCCCTTTCAGTAGGATTCTCTATTTCATCCATAGAAGCTTTTAAGTATAGCATTTCATTTTTAATGTTGTTTACTGTTCCTGCAAGTCCGGTCTTGTTTCTATCATTTCTTGGATATTGGATAGCATTCTTTTTAAGTGCATTATCAATTCCCACTGCACTATAATAATATGGGCTATCTGAATCCTCCTGTACAGTTTCTGCATTATTTTGAGCATTATCTCTTGGAGTTTCAGCCTCTTTCTCTATATAATCCTTTGATTCGTGCTCTTTGTAGTATGCTTTATAATCCTCTGATTCTCCTTTTTTGTAATACTCCTCATATTCCTCGTCATTAATTGGAGAAATATAATCACCTTCTTCATCATAAGGATTATTTTGATTATTTCTTCTTCTTTCAGCACTAATAGGAACGATAACATCTGGTGAATCATCATATGATTCCTCTTTTATCTTCCTTTTAGGATTCCTATATTCATTCATATTTTCATTACCTTCAGAGTCTTTATTTTCAAAATCTTCATCCATTTCACGGATTATATCTTCAGAAATCTCTTCTATATCTTCATCAATAATATCATTAGTATTATTTGTTATATCTTCATCAATTATAAATGTTTCCTCTTCATGATAATCATTTATACCATCATCAGTCTCCGCATCTAAAAACTCGATTTCCTCTTGAATGTCATCTTCTAAAGAGATAGATTCTTCAATTTGCTCTTGAATGTCATCTTCTAAAGAGATAGATTCTTCAATTTGCTCGTCTTTTATATCTTTAATAAACTCTTCAATTACTTCATCTTTAGGTTTATTATCAATAAATTCCTCTTTTTTAGATTGATTAGAATCGATATTTGCATCTTCTTTAGAAGAATTATTAGCTTTCTGAGGTTTTTCAGTTTCTATATTCCTTTGTTCTTGAGAAATATCTTTAGATTTCTGATTTTCTTGATTATCATTATTTTGTAAATTATTTACTAATCCATCACCTATATTTCTTAATCTATTCATTAAGGATTTTCCTCTATGATTCTCATTATTTCTATTGGTTCTTGAAGAATTTTGGGTTTTGTGATAATCATCAGCTTTCTCTTTTAATTTAAATTCTCCTTCAAGAATGTCTTTTTTGTAATTAGAATCATCTTTTTTTACATTTTCTTTAGCTTTTGAATTTCCTTCAAATTGTGCAGAAATGTCGTCCTTAGATGAATTAAATTTATTATTATGATGTTTTGGATTAGATTTGTTTATCTTTCTTTCATGTTCAATCTCTTTTTTATGATTTGAATTAGATTTGTTTATCTTTCTTTCCTGTTTAATCTCTTTTTGCAGTTTATCATTTATAATTCCAATATTCTCTTTTTTTTCTTTTTTAATATTGGATTTTTTAGGTCTTTCCTTTTGTTTTATATTATTTTCTTTAGGAATTGATATTTCATCCAAATCAGCTTCATCAACATCATCAAAGAGATCCATTACAGTAGCATTATCTTCTGAATCTTTATCATCAAAGAGATCCATTACAGTAGCATTATCTTCTGAATCTTCATCATCAAAGAGATCCATTACAGTAGCATTATCTTCTGAATCTTCATCATCAAATATGTCTATTACTGTAGAGTTTCTTTGTAAATTAACATCAACGAGGTCTTCTACATTGGAGTTTGGTTCTTCACTGCCATCTAAATCTTCATTAAATTCATCTAAATCATCAGCTTCAAATGAATTTTCTTCCTCTATGGAATTATTCAGATCAATGGAATCATCTTCAAGTTCAATTTTGTGGTTTTTAGATGAATTTTTGCTTACTTCATCATCAAATCCTTCTAAATATCTGTTAATTAAATCCTCTTTTTCCTTTTCTTTTTCAGTTTTTTCATCCAATTCAGCTTTGACACGTTGAATATTAGCCAAATCATTGTCAATGGAATTTATATCATCTGAATTAATGCCATTTATTGAATCAGAATCATATTCACTATCCTCTTCCAGATAATCCTCATCATCATCCTTATCCTTACCAAGAATTACAGTTGTTACCGGATTGATTTTCATAGATTCAACATCATCAATCTTTTTCCTTAAGTCTTTGACTTTAGTGTTGATGATAGTGGATTCAATATTCTCCAATAATTTAGCTCTTGCTAAGTCTCTATTCCTATACCAATCTGTAGACCAAATGTGGTAAATGTTCCATCCTAAACCCTTCAAGACTTGTTCTCTTAATCTATCCCTGTCTCTTGCCACTTTACTTGAAGCGTAATTATGGCCGTCACATTGGATACCTAAGATATATTTACCCGGATTATCTGGATCTATAATAGCCAAATCCACTCTAAATCCAGCACAACCAACCTTCTTATCAACTTCATATCCATTTTCAGATATGAAATTGTATATTGCATCTTCAAATGGAGCATCATCATAGTCATATTCTTGTACAGACTGGTTATAATGCAAGTTTTCTGCATATTCCAAGAAGCTTTGAAGTGATTTTACACCAAATGGCGGATTTGCAGTCAAATGAATGTCATGAGCTCTGAAATTGGTGAATACTACACATTTCTCTCTTGCTCTTGTAACAAGAACATTTAAACGCCTTTCTCCTCCGTCCTGATTCAAAGGACCAAAGTTCAATGACATTTTTCCTTCAGTGTCATAACCATATCCAACACTGATCAATATGACATCCCTCTCATCCCCTTGAATTGTTTCGAGGTTTTTAACGAAGAATCTTTCTTCCTTATTGTCTGAGAAGAGTGGTTCAAATTCAGGATGGGCTTTTCTTTCAATCTCCAATTCTTCCAAAATTGCATTCTTTTGAGCAACTGAGAATGTACCTACACCTAAACTCTTTTTATCACCATATTTTTCAAAGTGCTTAAATATTTCCTTAACTACATCCTTGGCCTCAAGAGGGTTAGCTGAACCTTCCCCTCTATGATATTGGGTATTAGGATTATAATGGAATTTAAGACCTAATTCTGGATCTGTATGAGATGGAGATGGATAAACCAACAATTCATTATCATAGAATTCCCTATTTGAAATATTAATCAAGGACTCATGGCGACTTCTATAGTGCCATTTAAGCATTTTAACTGGGAATGATAATTTACATAAATGCAGTATGCTTTCCATATCCAATGCAGTTGCTACCTCTTCACCACTTTCACTGTCGGTCATCTGGTCAAAGAAGCTAGTAGGAGGTAATTGTTGAGTATCTCCCATTACAACAGCTGTTTTTCCTCTCATAAATGCTCCTAATGCATCTTCAGGTTTCACTTGACTAGCTTCATCGAAGATTACCACATCAAACTGCAATTTAGGATTAGTAGGATCAAGATACTGTGCAATGGATAATGGACTCATCATAAAGACAGGCTTAATCTTTTTGATAGTTCCTCCTGCCTTTTCAAGAAGAGTGCGCACTGGCAAATGTCCGCTTTTTCTTGTGAATTCTCCAGCCAACACCTTAGCTTCAGGGTCATTTGCAGCACCATATATCTTAGGAATTTGACTATTTAATTTATTGAATATTCTCTTTCTGTTAAGATTGATGATTTTTCTATCTAAATCTTTGAATTCTGCAATACGATTTTCATGCAATTCTCCGATGAATGTTGCCAAAGTGTCATTTTCATTAAAGACTATATTCAGTAAACTGTCTGCAAAATTACCTAAAACCAATGGTTTCACATCATCTTTATTGATGTTCCTCTTTTCAATGGTTTTGATGAATAATGATGCTGGACTGTGCATACACGCTTTTTTGGTATTTGAATATTGTGACCATAAATGTAGACTTGATAACTGTCCTTTCCATTTATTCAATTGGATCTCCCATTTATCAAATGGAACATCCTCTGTTTCTCTCTTAAATATGATTTTGCTTCTTGGATTTAGTTTGGATTCTAATTTCTTAAGATTTTCATAGAACCTATTGCCCTTTTCAAGATATTCTTCGATTCCTGAATCTATGCTTGGATGGAAAAGGTCATTTGAAAGCATTTTAACTGTAGCTTCACTAAATGTGCCATTAGATAAAAGATAAACAAACTTATTCATCCAGTTTGCAACTTGCTTTAATTCATTAAAATCAGCATGTTCGCTCCATAAATCACCGAAGTATGCTCTTCCAAGTGCCTCATTGTCCTTTAGGGATTGTCTGATTTTGATGTGATTTCTCACTTTAATCAAATCATTTAAGGCTTCCCTATCACTTGGTACATTGCCATTATAAAGCTTATAGAGTTCTTCCTTATGGGAATTTCCACCAAATAACTTGAATTTCTTATTGGAATCCTTTTCCAAATCATATATGATGGTATCCAAATCTGCAACAAGCAAATAGTCTGAAAATTTATTGAACAATCCGGATGCATGCTGATAATGCTGCAATAACTTAATTAATTCCAATGATTTCTCTGGATTGTTGAACCAATACTTGCTAAGTAAGATGGAACTGTCCACTAGGTTCACACTTTCGCTATTTAAGATATTGAGTGCAGTGATAGAATCCTCATATTCCTTTAGTGTATTTGGAATCTTTATTCCATAAACTTCATTGATGATATTCATTTCGTATCTGAAATCAGTCAAGGATTCAAGACTGTCTCTAATCAATAATTCTATTTCCCTTAAATCAGCTGGAAGTAAGCTCTTAGGATTACAGTAACTCCAAGGGTTATTTTTGGATATTGTAGAATATAATTCTGCCAAATTTTCTAATGATATTATGATATCATCCAATTCCTTCATTGTTAAATCTTCAGCATTATTGAACCTAACTAAAGGTAACATTTTGCTTTGCTTTGAGAAATAATCCTCTGAAGACTCCTTCATACCATATAACTCAAATGGGCTAAGCCTTACATTAGCTACCGGATGATGGATAACTTCAGCATATTGGTCCAATTGGTCACGTAAGTTTTCAAGCTTTCTAAGGGTTTGATCCAATTTCAAGTCTCTTGTAGCCCTGACATTAGTTGCCTTTTTAAGATTTTTCAATAGTTGTTTCCTTCTTGTCTTATGGGAATGCAATTCCAAAACGAATTTTCCAAGGCCCACACTATCCAATCTGCTTTTTACTACTTCCAATGCGGCCATCTTTTCACTAACGAATAGAACGGTTTTCCCTTCTGCAATAAGTTCTGCAATTAGGTTTACGATGGTTTGTGATTTACCGGTTCCTGGAGGTCCTTCTACAACTAGGTTATGGCCTGCCTTAACGTTTTCTATTACTGCAATCTGTGAAGAGTCTGCATCAAGGACTTGATACATTGTCTTATAATGCAATTTTTCATCCACATCTTCTTCCTCAAATGTATCCTCATAAACATTTTTGCTTGGATTGAATATGGACTGAATAAGCTCATTTTTAGTTAAATCGACATCTTCACTCCAACTTTCTGGATTTAAGTCATTGTACATTACAAATTTAGTGAATGAGAAGAATCCTAATGCAACATCATCCCTAACATCCCATTTGCTAAATGGCCTGATTGCCTTTTTAACATCAGCCAAATATTGATTTACACCTTCAATATATGATGTTTGCTCAAATTTAGGAAGCTCAACACCTGCTTCACGAAGCTTAGCTTGAATGGAAATGTTGTTCTGTATATCTTCACCAGTCCAGGATAGTGAAAATGAGTTTCCTACTTTTTTACGTTCCAATGCAACTGGAATAAGTATGAGTGGAGCTAAATTCTTTTGTCTAGGTTTCTTTTTGTCAACCCACTCGATAAAACCAAGAGCTATGTATAAAATGTTGTAACCTTGCTCCTGAACCATGGTTTTAGATTGCTGATCAATATAAAATAGCCTTTTTTGAAGCTCACTTGGAGTTAAATCAGCCTTTAATGTCTTATCTGTTTCTGATGATAAGAATTCTCTGGTTTGGTCTATAAAGGTGTGAGCCCTAGATCTTTTAGTCTCCTTTTTATTAGGGGAAAAATACATTCTTTTGTTTTCCAAAACAAGTATTTTATATGCATTCATTGGTGTTTGATTAATGATATTGAGATTCCTGTTTCTTGCCTTAAAGTTAAGGAGAGGATTTCTTAAGGTTAAATCCAAGAGTTCTTTTCTTAGATTTTTAAACTCCTTCTCAATATCCTTATTTGATATAGTGTTGTTTTTTGATGGTGTTCTGAATTGCATATTTTAATCCCTTTAGTAAAATTTTAATTCAAAAATCCTATTGATTTTGAAATGGTTTATAAAATTTTAAGAATTTTTTGATACAATATTATTTATATTAATAGTGATTTATAAAGTTTTGTAAATAGCAATTTTTATATAAATGTCTAAATTGATTTGAATTTAAATAATGAGAGTTATTTGTCATTTTTTAGTAAAATAAATCAATATGATTTAAATAAATTTTAATCAGTTTAATCCTATAAAAACATTTATATATACAATAATATAAAAATAATTTTATATATATAATATTAATTAGTGATTTATTGATTAAGAGATATAATAATATTTGGAGATAAAATATGGATTATAAATCAAAATTTGGATTTGGATGCATGAGATTGCCTCAGAGAGATGATAATGACCCAACTAAAATTGACCAGGAACTATTTAACGAAATGGTAGAGTTATATATGGAAAAGGGATTCAACTACTTTGATACCTCATTTGCATACCATAATGGGGAAAGTGAAGTTGCAATGAGAAAGGCGATTGTGGAAAGATATCCTCGTGAATCCTATAAGATATGTGACAAGATGCCCACTTGGGCACTGACAAGTGAAGAGGACAATGACAAGTTTGTAAATACCATGCTTGAAAGACTTGGAATAGACTATTTTGATGTATTTTTCATTCACAATATAAACGTTCCATGGCTAAAATTAGCTGAAGATCACAATACATTTGAATATGTAAAGAATATGAAAGAGAAGGGTATAGCAAAGGAAATTGGAATAAGTTTCCATGACAACTCTGAATTGCTTGAAAAATTCCTTGACAAATATGCTGATATGATTGATATTGTACAGTTGGAACTTAATTATCTTGATTGGGAAGATCCTGCAATCGAAGCCCATAAATGCTATGACTTATGCGTAAAGCATGGACTTGACGTTTATGTTATGGAACCATTAAAGGGTGGAGTAATCGTTAATCAAAGTGAAGAGATCAATAATGATTTCAAGGAATTTAATCCTAATAAGTCAATTGCAAGCTTTGCAATGAGATTCTGTGCATCACTTGAACATGTAAAAATGGTTTTAAGTGGAATGAATAAGATGGAAGATTTATTGGATAATATAAATACTTTTGAAAACTTTGAACCTTTAAGCGAAGAGGAAAATGAGTTTTTATTAAAAGAAGCAGAAAAATTAAGGGAAAATCTTGCCGTGCCATGCAGTGAATGCGGATATTGCCTTAAAGCTTGTCCATTAGAGATTCCAATTCCAGAGTATTTCAGATTATATAATCACCATAACGTACAGAGACAATCCAATATCTATAGGTTATACTATGATAAATTAGGAGAAGAAAAGGTTCCTGCAAGTGATTGTACCCAATGTGAAACCTGTATTGATTATTGTACACAAAAAATAAACATTCCAGAAAAATTGGAAGAGGTTTGTGAACATTTCCAAGAAGGATTCAGTCCTTATGGATAATATAATCAATTATT
>JADLKP010000074.1 GCA_016838945.1 Methanobrevibacter sp. | reverse complement strand
TATCTTCAAAAATATTCAGCATATAAATAACTTAACAAATAATTTATACTTAATTATATACTTAATTTATATACAATTTATAAAAAGAGGTTTTTATAATGGCAAAAGAAAAAGAACATTTAAATTTAGCATTTATTGGACACGTTGACCACGGTAAATCCACTTTAGTAGGACACTTATTATTAAAAGCTGGTGCAATCGCTGAACAACAATTAGACGAAGGTGAAGACAAATTCAGATTTGTTATGGACAAATTAGGAGAAGAAAGAGAAAGAGGAGTAACCATTGACTTAGCTCACCAAAAATTCTCCACCAACAAATACGATTACACTGTAGTAGACTGTCCTGGACACAGAGACTTCGTTAAAAACATGATTACTGGTGCATCCCAAGCTGACGCAGCTGTATTAGTAGTAGCTGCTAACGACGGTGTAATGCCACAAACCAAAGAACACATGTTCTTATCCATGACTTTAGGTATTAAACAATTAATCATCGCTGTAAACAAGATGGATATGGTAGACTACAGCGAAGACAGATTCAACGAAGTAAAAGATGAAGTATCTGACTTACTCAGATCCATCGGTAGAGACCCTGCTACCACTCCTTTCATCCCTATGTCTGCATTTGAAGGAGACAACATCAAAGAACTCAGTGGTAACATGTCCTGGTACAAAGGTAGTCCTTTAATGGAAGAATTAGACAAATTAGTACCACCTGAAAAACCTGTAGACTTACCATTAAGAATTCCTATTCAAGACGTATACTCCATCACTGGTGTAGGTACTGTACCTGTAGGAAGAGTAGAAACTGGTATCATGAAACAAGGTGACAACGTTATCTTTGAACCTGCTGGAGCATCCGGTGAAGTAAAATCTATCGAAATGCACCACGAAACTTTCCCTGAAGCTGAACCTGGTGACAACATCGGTTTCAACGTAAGAGGTGTAGGTAAAAACGATATCAGAAGAGGAGACGTAGCTGGACACACTTCCGACGCTCCTACCGTAGCTAAAGAATTTACTGCACAAGTTGTTGTATTACAACACCCTGGTGTAATCACCGTTGGATACACCCCTGTATTCCACTGTCACACCTCACAAACTGCATGTACTTTCTTAGACTTAACTTCTAAACTCGACCCTGCTACCGGTCAACCTGAAGCAACCAAACCTGACTTCATTAAAACTGGTGACGCAGCTATTGTACAAATTAAACCTACCAAACCTATGGTTATGGAAGAAGCTGCAAACATCCCTCCAATGGGAAGATTCGCTATCAGAGATATGGGTCAAACCGTAGCAGCTGGTTTATGTCTTAAAGTAACTGACAAAAAATAAGTTTAATGATTAATTTTTAATTAAATTATTCATTTTTTATTTTTTTTAGTTTTTTATTCTAAAATTTATTAGATACGCTAAAGCAATTAGCAGATCTAATAATTTATTTCTTTATTTTTAGGTTTCTAATAATTTATTATTTTAAATCTATAGTATGTTTTAATCTAGATTTATAATCTAGTTTATTCATATATGGATTTAAACTAGATTATTGATGCCTTTTTTGGGAGGATTAAAATATGAATCAAGCTAGAATTAAACTTACTGGAACTGATCCTGAAAAAATTAATTATGTCTGTGACCAGTTAAAGAAGATTTCTGAAAGAACTGGTGTAGATATTTCTGGCCCTATTCCATTACCTACTAAAAAATTAGTTGTTCCTACAAGAAAATCTCCAGATGGAGAAGGAAAAGCTACTTGGGAAAAATGGGAACTCCGTATTCACAAACGTTTAATCGGAATCGGTGCTGATGAAAGAGCTATGAGACAAATTATGAAAGTAAGCGTTCCTGATAACGTAAGTATTGAAATTGAACTTAAATAATTAAGTTGCATGTTCTGAAAAGTCATTTTCAGAATTAATTTTCATACTTTTATTTTTAATTTTTAAAAACTAATTAAGATTACCCTAATTATTTATCAAAATTATTTATTATATTTATTTATTAATTCGTATGCCGAGATAGTCTAGCCTGGTAAGGCGCGGGACTTGAAATCCCGTGGGGTAATCTCCGCCTGGGTTCAAATCCCAGTCTCGGCGTTTTTCTATAACTTTTTACTTTTTTTATTTTTTTTTATTTTTATTTTAATTTTTATTTTAATTTTTATTTTAATTTTATTTGTTGATTGTCAATTTCAAATTTCTATTTTTTAATTATTATCCTAATCTTAATCAGTTTTTTATCAAATTTTTATTTTCTATTTGCAGCAGATCTATTTTAAAAATCAGCTATTTTTTGGGCATGTTTTAAATTAATCATAGCTTTGCTAAAATCATAGTTTGAATTAAAACTTTAATTTATTTTAATTAAAAATTTAATTAAATGATAATAGTTTGAAAAAGAGAGTCTTATGATAAGTTTTATCTAGTCTATCTATTTATTTATATTATTTATCCATTTATTATCTATCTATCCAATAATTTTAGAAAGGATTTAGTAAAAAAAAGTTTTTTGTGTAAAATAGGCTTAATGGTAAATTATTAAAAAATAGTATGGTGGGAGTGTATAGATAGGATTAATATTAAATTAAAAATTAATACTAACTAATCTATTTAAAGTTTTTTTCCGATTACAGTTAATAATGCTATAACAATAATGAAACCTATAATCATTACAATTGACATTGATGTTAATCCATTAATGATGTCTGCTACTAAATTCATAATATTCCTCCTTAAAAAATATAATTAAATATATTTTTATTTAATATACTATTTAAAATTTTTTTAATAAATCTAAATCAGTCTTTAAAAAATCCTAACATAAGATTTTCATTAATTAAAAGCTTTTTCTACAGCAATATTGGAAATCTTATCTGTAATCAGGATTATTGCAGAGACTATGATTATCAAAATCCAATCAGTAAGTCCAATTGAACATGTCTTGAATACGGTCTGCAGGAATGGCACATATATTACAAGAACCTGCAATATGAATGATCCTATAAGGGATAGCCAAAGCATTGTATTTCTCATTTTGGAACTTGACCTATAGTTCAATGCATTGAATAATTGGTATAATACAAATACTGTAAATGCAACTGTAATGGCTTTTGTCTTTACATTTGCACCGCCATTGTTCAATTCCCAAATGAACAATCCCAAAGTGCCTATGGTCATCACGATTCCTGAAATGAGAATCTTCACCATTGCTTTCTTTCCAATCAGCTCTCCCCTTTCAGGAGGTCTTCTCATCAGGTCCTCTTCTGGCCCTTCCAAACCTAAGGATTGGGCCGGAGGACCATCCATAATGATGTTGATCCATAAAAGCTGAATTGGGGTAAATGGAGTTGGTATTGGCAATAATGAACCAATTGTTATGGTCAATATAGCTCCAATATTTGTAGATAATTGGAATTTAAGGAATCTTTTGATGTTGTCATAGATTGTTCTTCCATCTTTGATTGAAGAGACGATTGTAGCGAAATTGTCATCTTGAATGATCATGTCTGCAGATTCTTTGGTCACATCTGTTCCGCTGCCCATTGCAACTCCAATGGATGCCTTTTTAAGTGCAGGTGCATCGTTTACACCATCACCTGTCATTGATACGATTTCACCTTGATTCTGCAACACTTCAATGATTCTTCTTTTTTGTTCAGGATAGACTCTTGCATATACTCTTATGTCCTTAGCAATTTTTTCATATTCCTCATCGCTCAAATCCTCCAATTCCTGTCCAGTCAATATCTGCCTTTTGCTTGAATTTTCTGCAGGTTGGTTTTGATCAAGTATTCCTATTTCCTTTGCAATTGCAGTTGCAGTGTCCTTATGGTCTCCAGTAATCATTACAATATTGATTCCTGCCTTTTGACAGTCAGCCACTGCACTGATGGCCTCTTCCCTTGGAGGGTCCATAATTCCAAGAAGCCCAGTAAATATCAGGTCATTTTCAAATGATTCTCCATGATGCTTGCTTTCACTATATGTTTTATGTATTTCATAATCCTGATTGTTTTCAAATACCTTTTCATCACATTCAAGAATTTTTTCGAATGTCTTTGAGTCAATTTTCCTGTAAGCAAGGCCAATTACTCTCAAAGATGAATTGGTCATTTCATCAATTTTTGAGATTATGTTTTCCTTAATTTCATCATCAATAATTCTTATGTTTCCATTATCATCTATTGATTTGGAGAAGTCTAAAATTAATTCTGGAGCACCTTTAGTCAGCACATAGTAATTTTTGTCAAAGGATATATCTTTACTCATATCATTTTCAACTTTTTCACTATAAATGATGGTCATTCTTTTTCTGTTGCTGTCTAAAGGTATTTCATATTCCTTGACTAAATTCATATTTTCATACAGATTCTCAAAATCATTTTCATATGCAAAATGATAGGTTGCCAAATCTGTAGGATTTCCTATCAATTCGTCATCTTCATATCTTACAGTATTGCATAGTGCTGAAATCAAAACGGATTTTGGCTTGTTTGTCAAGTAGTCTTCCCTAACTGTCATTTTGTTTTCAGTTAATGTTCCTGTCTTGTCAGTGCATATGTAGGTGCATGATCCTAATGTTTCAACTGAAGACAATCTTTTGACTATCGCATTGGACTTTGCCATCTTTTGCATTCCCAATGCCAAGGTCAATGTAAGCACTGCAGGAAGCCCTTCAGGAATTGCTGCAACAGCAAGTGAAACTGCAGTCATAAAACTTTCAAGAATATCAACGCTTTGGAAAAATTCAATGAAGAAGACAAGAATACAGATGAAGATTGAAATGATTCCAATCTTTTTGCCTATTTTTCCAACCTTGATTGTCAATGGGGTCTCTTCTTCATCCTCTTGAATCATTTTAGCTATTTTTCCTATGCTTGTGTTCATACCTGTAGCTATAACAACACCTATCCCTCTTCCAAAAATGATATTTGAGTTCATTGAAACGATTTTGCTTTGAACATTCTCCTCTTTGGAATATTTTCGGATATCCTTGATCTTATCGGAAAAGTCTTCAACATTTTCATAATCGGTGTCCTTTTTTACCAAATCGGATTCTCCAGTCAAGGAAGATTCATCAACATATAAGTCATATGCTTCTATTAAAATCAAATCGGCAGGAACCTTATCCCCCTCTTCAAGGATTACAACATCTCCCACTGTAAGCCTTTCTCCAGGGATTCTTCTGATTGTACCGTCTCTCTTTACATGTGCAAAGGTATTGACTAAGCTTTTTAGCTTTTCCATAGCATTCTCTGCACGATATTCTTGGATAAAACCGATTATTGAGTTGATTATTACAACTACAACTATGACAAATGCATCTAAGTGGTTTCCAATCATATAGCTTGCTATGGCTGCAATAATGAGCATGAATATTAAAACATCCAAGAATTGGGCTAAAAATAGCTTTAAAGGTGTATCTCTCTTTTTTTCTTTAAGTTTGTTTAGGCCATAATGTTCTAATCTAGCATTGGCTTCAGTACTGCTTAGTCCTTCCTTTCGAGTGGAGTATTGTTTTAATATTTCATCTATCAATATAATCCCCAAATTTCAAATTATTAAAAATAGTTTTTAAGTTCAATATATAGTTAAACTTATAATCAAAATATTTAATATAATAATTAATTATTTTAACTATCAATTATATTTTAAAGATTATTTTATATTAACTTATTGTTAATATCTTAATTTAATATCTCATTTAACCCAATTAAATTTATTTTTCATAAATGTAAAAAGAAGCACGATTATAGTTTTTCAATTTCATTTTTTGAGTTTTTATATTCAAATCCTCATTGAATAAGGGTTTGATGATCAATGTCGCATTGACTTGATTACTTATTTTCATGATGGCTTCCTGCAATTCTCCAGGAGGTCTTATTGAAAAGAGTATGTCCGCATCTTCATAGATGGACATATTAGGATTGAACACATCATCTTTCACAATGCCCTCATTTGCAGGATCAATGTCTGTCATCATCAAATCAATCTTTTCATTCTTACTTAAATTTTTGGAGATTGTTTGAAATTTGCCAACTCCAATCTCAACTATCTTTGTCTTTTTTCCTGTTCTTTCACTATTTTCAATAGCCGATTTAAGTATGTATTCCTCTAAATCCTTCCACATTTTTATTCCTTTCAAGTTTTTTTATATTATAATTATATCTATTTTCTAATAATTTAATCTATTCTATTTAATCGAGATATGATTTCATTCATGCTTTTATTTCATATTTTAATTTTATTTTTAGAAATCTTTTTAATAGAGTAAAGTATATAGTTATAATAGTAAATTTACAAGTTAGTATCAAATATCAAAATTATTACAAGTTAGAATCAAATATCAAAATTAAATAGCATATGTATTTAAATTATTTTAAGGTTTTTATATGTTTATTCGTGAAT
The DNA here is from genome assembly GCA_016838945.1 of Methanobrevibacter sp. Lineage (GTDB taxonomy): Archaea > Methanobacteriota > Methanobacteria > Methanobacteriales > Methanobacteriaceae > Methanobrevibacter. Next base: position 2,771 of record JADLKP010000074.1, on the reverse strand, counting down.
TTGTACCTTCTGATTTGGGAAGGGTTTATCAAATTGAAGTGGAGTCTTTTTCAACACCTTATGATGTTGCCATTCTTCAGCAGCTATTTGATATCGGGGCTGGTTTTCTTGTTGCGATTGAAGATGGTGAAGTTGTTGGATATATCATATTTTGGGTAAAAGAAGAAGGTTTAGGTCATATAATAGCTCTTGCAGTTGATAAGAAATTCAGAGGCCAGCATATAGCAACCCGTCTACTTATGATGGCTGTAACGATCTTCAAGAATTGTGATATCCATAGGATCACTTTGGAAGTGAAATCACATAACGATGTTGCTGTAGCCTTTTATGAAAAGTTCGGATTCAAAATCGATAGGAAAGTTCCTAACTATTATGAAGACGGGTCTGATGCCTATGTCATGTTCTTCAATGCAGACATGATTCAAAATTAGTTTTCTTTAGTTAAATCAAGCTTATAGCTAAGATTATTCTCTTTTTTCAATTCAGTCAATTCCTTATTGATTCTGATGTATTCCTTTTCAACTTCCAATAGGGATGTTACCAATCCTTCCCTATAGCTATTGACCTTTTTAGTGTCCAAGAGGAATTTTTGTTGTGTGTAGGGTTTGGAATTGATGATTTCGGAAATTTCCTTATCCTCCAATTCAATATTGATTTCCAACTTATCCCTAAATCTCTCAAGTTCCTCTGCTGTTTGAGGAATCTTATTGATCTGATGCCTGTTTATTAAATTTTGTGATGATCTTAACTCTTCCAAATCCCTGTCTTCATATGCTTCTTTGGAGCTATAAAATAAGTTTTCTTCATAGCTTGTTGGTTCGAACAGTAAATCAGGATGGATCTTTCTTATGCAATCCTTATAGACATTGTCCAATTCCTTGAAATCCTGCTTATTATTAAGATTATTTTTATGCTCTTCGATGAGGATGTTAACTTTTGCAGTTTCAGTTTCCAGCTCGTTTTCTTCCTCTTTAAACTCATTTGCAATATGGCTTTCAATCTCACTCATATTGATCTTTGGCTTGTTGATTTTCGTTTGATTAATTTTTATTTGATTTTCTTCAAGATTCTGATCTTTGAATTGTTTTTCAGATTGCTTTTCAATCATTTTTTTAATCATTTGGGTTGTTCTTTTGGTTTTCTTAATCTTAAGCTTGTATTCATTGATTTTGTATTTATATACTCCAAATTTTAATGCATAATCTGTTTCTATCTGTTTGCAGGTAAAGTTTATTAAATGATCTTCTTCAAAGAGTTTGCTGGCAAGAATCTCTTTCAAATAGCTTATTTCATCTTTTAAACTATTTATGTACTCTTCATTTTCCTGTGTTTTTTGAGTGTTTGTCATTTTTAAACTCCGTTTTAATTATTATCTGCGTCTTCTTTGCTGTCTATTCAACCTTCTTGGTTGATTAGGAGGATAATCATAATCTGAATAATATCCTGAATCTCTGCTATTGTGCAATCTCCTAGGATTTCTGCCATACATTGCCTTTTGCCTTTTTTTCATATATCTTCTTTCTTTTCTTCTTCTGATTCTTTTTTTAATGCTTCTGATTATTTTTCTAATAATCAGCAAGACTATAATCAAGGCAATGAGCAAGATAGCTATTGGCAATAGGCTGAATAGTAAACTATCATAGTATTTATGGAAGTCCATTTTTGAGGGGAAGTCCATGGTGCTTGCACTTGTGTCATCTTCTGTAAGCAAAGCAAAATTATAAACCAAATCGTAATATCCGATGGTTGCACCTTCGTAATTTATGGAATCAGGTGCCTTTCCATGCTCATTCATATAGTCTACAACCATATCCGCCATTTTACAGTAATCATTGAATGAATAACTCCATCTATTGAAGCTGGAATACTTTTGAGGATTGTCTGGTGCTTCAAAGGATGGGGGAACTTCAAGGCTATAGCCTGCTATGTATGAAGAGCTCATGTATAATAGTTGCTGTGTGGTGTAGGAACCATATGATTCTTTCATATCTGATCCATGCCCATCAACTATTAGTTTTGAATCTTGGGCCAAGTATTTTGGATCCATTTTATGATTAACTATCAAATCTGTATCCAATTGTCTATTTTCGCTTGTTCCTGAATAAACTGCATTGATAATCTCATTTGCAATATATTCATTTACCTCATCACTATCTGCTTTGATTATTCCTTTGTGGCATTCATCCGGATATTCCAATGCTGGCTGGATTAAGCTTACTCCAGCATCATTCAAGAATTTTCCTGGGTTTTTTAGTGATGCAAAGGTGTAATGGGACCAATTGTCATCATAGGACCTTCTCAAGAAATTTATATTGTTCAAATCAACTGAACCTGCATTGATATAAATTACTTTTCGGCTTGTTCTAGAAGAGTAATCTGCAAGCTCAACAAGATTTCCTGCACATGCAGCTGAAATTGTAACTCCAACATCACTTCTTGCATTCATTAGCCGTGTCCCTTCTCCTGGATTTGAAGCTGAATCATCCACTATAACGATTATTTCGCCATTGGTTTTTGATTCGACTCTATCCTTGATATCATTTAATCTGTGCAAATCTGCATCATGCCCATTCATATTGTCTGAAGTTAAAAATACTGTTGTAGCATCCACACTTTCAGCAAATATTGGGGATAATATGATTAATGATATGATCAATATTGGAATAATCTTTTTCATAGTTTGAGCTCTTATTTGTTTTAATTAGTTTAAATTAAATGTTTAATTGGTTTAACGTTTAAATTAAATTTTTAATTAATTTAAATAAAATTTT
>JADLKP010000073.1 GCA_016838945.1 Methanobrevibacter sp. | reverse complement strand
AAAATAATGTCTTAATAGTAGTAATAGTAGTAATAGTAGTAGTAATAGTAGTAATAGTAGTAGTAATAGTAGTCTTAATATAATCTTAATAATAGTCTTAATAATAGCCTTAATAATAGTCTTAATAATAGTTTTATAATAATTTTAATAATAATTATAATAATATTTATAATAATAAACTTTATTTACATTTAAAATAATAAATATAAATCATAATAATTTAAATTTTATCTTTTGTTTTAATTCATTAAAATTAAATTCATTTGATTAAATCCAATATTAATCAGAATTTAATTTATGTATTTTTTCAAAAAATATGAAAATTATTTTTATTCAATCATTAAAGATTAAAAATCACATTTATTAGGAGAATCGATATGCCGTTAAAAGAGGCAGAGAAAAGTTATGACTTTAAAAAGATAGAAGAAAAGGTCCAAAACTTTTGGGCAGATTCTGATATTTATGAAAAAACAAATAAATTGCGAGCTAACGGTCCACAATATTCCTTTTTAGATGGACCTCCATATTGTAGTGGTAAAATCCATTTAGGAACTACTTGGAATAAGGTTATCAAGGATACCTTATTGCGTTACAAGTCCATGAATGGATTTTCTTTAAGAAGACAAGCTGGATGGGATACCCATGGTTTGCCTATTGAACATAAGGTAGAGCAATTGTTGGGTATTGAGTCCAAACAGGAAATTGAAGAGAAATATGGTATAGACAACTTCATTGACAAATGTAAGGAATTTGCAATGGAAAATAAGGTTGCAATGACCGAGCAATTCAAAAGCTTAGGAGTTTGGATGGATTGGGACAACCCTTACATGACCTTGGATCCTAAATATATGGAATCCGCTTGGTGGACATTGAAGAAGACCCATGAAAAAAACTTGCTTACCCGTGACCAAAGGGTAATCAGTTGGTGTCCTCATTGTCAAACTGCTCTTGCTGCAGCTGAGATAGACTATACCGACGGAGACGACCCATCCATTTATGTACGTTTCCCACTTAAGGAAAAATTGATTACAGATGGGGATTATGCTGATTTAAGACAATCATTCTTGGTATGGACCACAACTCCTTGGACACTTCCTGGAAACTTAGCTATTTGTTTAAATGAAGATTTCGATTATTCTTTCGTAAAGGTAGATGAAAGATTGAATGATGGAGAAGATGAAATCTTAATCATTGCAAAAGAGCTTTTGGAAACAGTCTTAGGTCCAATTGAAGTTATTCACAAAAACAAATTGCCAAATCCTAAATATGATGGCGAAGATGAAGAGTCTAAAGAAAAGAAATACATCATTGAGGAAGAAACAGAAGTGATGTATGAAATCATTAAAACCGTAAAAGGGTCTGAACTCTTAGGTTTGTCTTATGTTTATCCATTAGCAGAACAAGTGCCTAAACAAATGGAAATTGAAGCTGAAAATGAATTGGTTCACACCACTTTCCATGGTGACCATGTAGAATTAGGTGAAGGTACCGGTTTTGTACACACCGCTCCTGGACATGGTCCTGAGGACTTTGAAATCGGTCAAAAAGTAGGACTTCCTATACACTGTCCAGTGGATGAAGCAGGATGTTTCACTGAAGATGGTGGTATCTATGCGGAAGGCTTCACCAAAGACTTGAATGACACCATTATTGCTGATTTAATTGCTCAAGATTTAATGTTTAAGCATGATACAATCAACCACAGATACGGGGTATGTTGGAGATGTAAGACTCCTATCATTTACTTGGCTACCGAGCAATGGTTCATCAAAGTACCTGAAATCAAGGATAAGATGCTCTCTGAAATTGACAGAGTTGAATGGGTACCTAAATGGGCTGGTGAAGGAAGATTCCATGATTGGGTAGCTAATGCTAAGGACTGGACAATTTCAAGACAAAGATACTGGGGTATTCCAATACCTATTTGGATCTGTCCTGATTGTGGTGAAATCAAGGTAATCGGTTCAGTTGAAGAGCTTAAAAATGAATCAATCAATGAAATTACCGCAAGCGATGAGGATTTGGTTCACAGACCTTATGTTGATGACGTATTGATTAAATGTGATTGTGGAGGCTCAATGGAACGTATTCCTGATGTATTGGATGTATGGATTGACTCAGGAGTAGCAGGTTGGGCAGCCCTTTATTACCCTCGTGAAGAGGAAATGTTTGAAAAATGGTATCCTTACGACTTTATTTGTGAAGGACACGACCAAACCAGAGGATGGTTCTATTCCCAATTAGGAACTGGTGTAATTGCATTGGACCAAGCTCCATACAATAAGGTTTTGATGCACGGATTTGTACTGGATGAAGAAGGTAAAAAGATGAGTAAGTCTTTAGGCAATGTTGTCCAGCCTGAAGAGGTCATTGAAAAATACGGTGCAGATGTCCTTAGATTCTACCTTTTATGGGCTTGTAAGCCTTGGGATGATCTCAAATTTGTTTGGGATGAATTGAACAACGTTAAAAAGATGTTTAACATCTTCTGGAACGTATATGTGTTCTCAACTACTTATATGGCATTGGATGACTTCGACCCTGCAAAATGTATTGTTGACGGTCCTGATGCAAATGTAACTCTTAGAAATGAGGATAAATGGATCTTGTCCCGTGTAAATTCCCTTGCAAAAGAAGTGGGGGAAGCAATCAATGATGTGCATTTCCATTTGGCTACAAGAGCAATCAACAATTTCATTCTTGAAGACTTAAGCAGATGGTATGTCAGATTGATTAGAGGAAGAACTTGGGTGGAAAGTGATGACCCAGATAAATTAGGTGCATACTATTCACTTTACACAACACTCAATACCTTAATCCATTTGATGGCTCCAATCACTCCTCATTTATCTGAAGAGGTATATGAAAACTTGGTTAAAAACTTGGATGCAGAAGCAGCTGAAAGTATTCATATGGACGATTGGATGTATGATGAAGCATTGATCGACAAGGAACTTGAAGCAAAAATGGATAATGTGAGAGATGTTATCGAAGCATCTGCAAGAGCAAGGGATGTTGCAAGATACAAATTAAGATGGCCTGTAAGTGACATCACTGTTGTATCACAAGATGAAGCCATATTGGAAAGCATATCCTCTCTTGAAGACATTATTAAGGATCAATCCAATACTAAGGAAGTTATCACAGCTACTGAATTTGAAAATCTTACCTTTATTGCAAAGCCTAATCTCAAAACCTTAGGTCCAAGACTTAAAGGAGATATGGGTATTGTACAAAAATTCTTCGGACAAGCTAAAGCAGATGGAATAGGCAATTCCATCAAGGACAGTTTGGATTCAACAGGTAAATATGTTGTAAGGGGAGAAGACAGAGAAGGCAACTTGAAGGAAATTGAACTCTCTGCAGATGATGTTCTTTATGAAACCGAACTTCCTGATGATGTTGTAAGTGCAGAATTTGCTGGAGGAAACGTATTCGTAAATACTAAAATCACTCCGGAAATATTATCTGAAGCTATGGCTCGTGAACTTATCAGAAGAATCCAAGACATGAGAAAGGACATGGACTTGGATGTTGAAGCCAATGTCGGCGTTATGGTAAACACCGATGCCGAATTCAAGGAGTTGGTTGAAAGGCAATCTGAATTGATAAGTGAGGAAGTCAGGGCAAAATCACTTGTAATATTTGATGGTGAAGCTTGTGAAGTTTGTACCGATAAAGGTTTAGGAAGAGAGTATGAAGACATTTCAGTTGAATACTCTAAAGAATGGGAAATTGAAAATCACAAAGTAATCATTTCTGTTGTAAAACTTAGCTAAGGTGTTAAAATGACTTTAACAGATTCTGAAGTAAAATATATTGAAGGAATTCTTGGAAGAGAAATGAACGAATTGGAAGAGGGAATGTTGGATGTAATGTTCTCTGAGCACTGTTCATATAAAAGTAGTAGGCCAATTTTAAAATTGTTCCCTACTGAAGGAGAAAACATAGTTTTAGGGCCTGGAGACGATGCAGGTCTTGTATCTATTACAGATGAGTATGCTCTTGCTGTAGGTATGGAAAGTCATAATCACCCTTCAGCTATTGAGCCTTATGGTGGGGCAGGAACAGGTATTGGTGGAATCTTAAGAGACATTATCTCTATGGGTGCAATGCCAATAGCGCTTCTTGACAGTTTACGTTTCGGTCCGCTTGAAGATCAAAAATCAAGATATCTTTTTGAACATGTGGTTGAAGGAATATCCGACTATGGTAATAGGGTAGGTGTTCCTACAGTTGCTGGTGAGATTGAATTTGATGAGTCCTTCAGAACCAATCCTCTTGTAAATGTATTGTGTGCAGGACTTGTTAAAAAGGATGAAATAGTCATGGCAGTTGCTCCAAATATTGGAGATGTTTTCTTGCTTATGGGTGGAACCACCGGTAGGGATGGTATTCATGGTGTAACCTTTGCATCTGAAGAGTTAACATCCGATTCTGAAAAAGAAGACCGTCCTGCTGTACAGGTAGCTGACCCATTCACCAAAAAAAGAGTGCTTGAAGCTTCACTTGAAATCCTCGAAAAAATCGATTGTTCAGGAGTGAAGGATTTAGGTGGTGGAGGTCTTACCTGCTGTGTATCCGAACTTGTAGACAAGTCTGGAAATGGTGCAGTTGTAGACCTTAGGGCTATTCCTCTTCGTGAAGAAGGAATGACCCCTTATGAAATTATGCTTTCAGAATCACAAGAACGTATGATATTTGTTATCAACCCTAAAGATGTTGAATTGGCGCAATCCATTTGTGACAAGCATGAAATTCCTTCTGCAGTAATCGGTGAAGTTACTGATGGAAATCATATGGTTGTAAAGGACTTTGATGCAGAGATTGAACTCCAAACCTTATGTGATGTTCCAACCATTCTTTTGGCAGATCCGCCTTCACTCAATAGGGAAATGAGAGAACCGGCTAAACCAACTGATTTGGTTGAAGTTATAGACGGTCCGATTGATGAATCATTAATCAAGGTATTGTCCTCTCCAAACATTGCAAGCAAAGAGTGGGTTTACAAGCAATATGACCACGAAGTTCAAACCAGAACCGTTGTAAAGCCTGGTGATGATGCAGCAGTATTGCAGATTGATGATGAAACCGCTGTTGCAATTACCGCTGATTCCAACACTATCCACACTAAACTCTCTCCATATGATGGTGGAGCAGGAAGCGTTGCTGAAGCTATTCGTAACGTAGTTTCAATGGGTGCAAAACCTTATGCTGTTGTAGATTGTCTTAACTTCGGTAATCCTGAAACTCCTGAAATTCTCTGGCAATTCAAGGAGTGCATTAGAGGAATGTCTGATATAGCAGCTAAGTTTGAATCTCCTGTCATCAGTGGAAATGTAAGTTTCTATAATGAGACTGAAGGTATCAAAATCAACCCAACCCCTGCTGTTGGAGTTATCGGTGTTGAAAAATTAGGAAACATCAGAACACTTCCATTCAAGGAAGAAGGAGATAAGATCATAATCATCGGCAAAACCTATGATGAGGTTGAAGGTTCAGAATATCACAGAGCAGTTCATAACTTAGAACAAGGTGAGGCTCCTAAAATAAGAATCGATGATGAATTGGCATCTGCAAATACAATTCTCGATTTGATTGAAAATGATGCTGACTACACCAGATATCTGGAAGGTGAAGAGGAACTTGCAATAACAGCTACCCACGATGTATCTGCTGGTGGAATAGCTATTGCATTATCTGAAATGGCTATGAGTGGCAAATTAGGTTGCGAAGTTGACATCAGCAAAGTTCCTGCTGAAGATGGCATCAGTGACAATAACCTATTGTTCTCTGAATCTCATGCAAGATTTATCATAACAGTAAGTGCTGATAAGGCAGACGAAATAATCGATTCCATTGATGTGGATGCCGCAATTATCGGTGAAGTCAAAGGAGATTCATTAGTTATCAAAAAATGTGATGAAACCATTGTAGATTTGGCTGTTGCTGATTTGGATGACGCTTATCATGGTGTCATCGAAAAATACATGGCTTAATTTATAAAATTAATCACATCTTTTTATTTTTTTTAAAATTTTAAATTCGTTAATTTTTAACTTTTTATTATTTTTTTACTTATTTAATTTATGGACGATAATATGAAATTTATATCAAATTTAATTCCATTAGAAGAGGCTTTAGCTAAAATTGATGAAAATCAAAAGCTTATGGATAAAGAAAAAATTCATGTAAAGGATTCCCAAGGCAGAGTTTTGGCTCATTCAATTTCTTCCTATCATAACTCTCCTCCATTTGACAAGTCTGCTATGGATGGATATGCAGTTATTGCAGAAGATACATTTGGAGCTTCCAATAATGTTATTAAAGAATTAAAGATCATTGATAGGATTGGAGCAGGTGAGTTTTCCCAAAAAACCTTATCTGATGGTGAAGCTATTGTAATAGCTACAGGTGCACCGATTCCAAATGGTGCCAATGCAGTTCTAATGAAGGAATTCACTTATGAAGAGGGGGACAATTTGGAGATTCATTCCCAAGTGACTCCTGGTGAAAACATTTCTCCAAAGGCGGAGGATATTGCCGAAGGAGATGAAATATTAGATGAAAATGTTTTAATCAGGCCGCAGGAAATGGGTTTGATTGCTTCTGCAGGACACAGTGAAGTTGAAGTATATAAAAAGCCAAGAGTCAAATTGTTGATTACTGGAAATGAGTTGGTGGATCCTTCTCCAGAGCTTGATAAGGCTAAGATTATCAATTCCAATCAATTTACCATTGCAGCACTGATTAGGAGTGCTGGAGCCATTGTTGAATTAGAGCATGGTGCAGATGATTTTGAAGCTGTTAAAGAAGCGATAGACAAGGCAAGCAAGGAATATGATGTTATAATAACAACTGGCGGAACCGCTATCAGTAAAGGTGACGTAGTTATCGAAGCGGTAGAAGAGTTAGGTGAAGTTCTCTTCCATGGTGTTGCTATGAGGCCTGGAAAGCCTGTAGGTGCAGGCATTGTCAATGGAACTCAAGTCTTTATGCTTTCCGGTCAGCCTGTAGCTGCTATGGCCCAATTTGATATCATTGCAAGAAATTATATATTTAAAATGCAGGGAATCGATTATTCTCATAAGGTCATTAAAAGAACATCCCAAGCAAAAATACCTTCATCTCTTGGAAGAACCGATTATATACGTGCAGTGGCTGATAATGGTGGAGTGCATCATGTATTGAACAGAGGTTCAGGCATAATCAGGTCTATGGTTGAAGCTAACTGTTACATCATAATCGATGAAAATCATGAAGGAATTGAAAAGGGAGATGAAGTTGACTTGATCTTCTTCAATGATATGGCTTGGCCTACCCTTTAAATTTTAAAAATTTGAAAAAAGAATTTGAAAAAAGAATTTTTCAATTCTTATCGCTATTTTTATTTTATTATTTTATATTCAATTTATTATTCTTATTTAACGACTTCTTCTTCCTAATCTATAGAATAAGTAATATGCAAAGTAGTCATCATGGTTATGTCTGCTGTTCATTGCCCCTTGAGCATATCCGTTGTTATAACCTTGGTCATAAGCATATGCTTCCTCGTATTCCCTTTGCTCTTCAACATAATCGTCTTGCATCTGATTTAATTTCTCATCAAACTTTTCTTTGGAAAACTTGGATTTAGGACTATATGAAACGATCTTTTTAATTGTATCATTCACGTCATTTCCATCGTAGGACAATGCATAGAATGTCTTGTCTGATTCAAAATAAAGGTAAGTCACATCATGGTTCACAATGCTTCTATGGCTATAAAATGCTACGGCATGATGCCCGTCAATCTCCAACTCTTCAACATCATAAAGTTCATCAAGTGTGGATTCATAACCATAATTGTTTCTAAGCGATTTGTCATTATCCAAAGTTACAAGTCCAAAAGTGAATACATTGGTTAGGAGATAGCTGCTATCCCTTTCATCCCCTCCACCATACTCTGGAGGAATCTGGAAACTGACATTATATACAGTAATGTTCACCCAATCTGAAGTGTTCACATAATTATTTTCAGCACTGGTTGCACCGATGGCTAAAATCGCCACAATCCCCATTACACATATTAAAAAAATAATTTTTTTATTCATATTTAATTCTATTTTTCTTATGTTTTTTAAAAATTTCTTTTTAAATTTTTATGTGTTGCTTTTAAATAATTTTTTCAATTACCAAAACCAGATACTTTTTTATATGATTCTTTAAAGATATATTCATAAATCTTAAATGGTGATATTATGATTGAAAATAAAGAAAAGATTTACGAAATCATTTTAACAATTGCTGTTTTCTTTTTTTTACTATTTAATATTTCTATTTTAAGAACTTATTTTGTTTATGCAGTTTATGTTGGAGATTTGATTTATCTATTGTTATTTTTCCTTGAATTTATAGTTTCCTTTCTTTTAAGCTATAAATTTTATAAAATAATTCAATCCAAATTAAGCAGCAGAATAAAAGATATACTTTTAACAGTTTTTGTCACAATAGTTTTTTATGCATATCTATTAGTGTTTTGGATATTTATTTTGGCAATGTTTTCAAAAATCGCTCCTTATATCCCAAATGTTTTAGGAGCCATATTAAGTTTGATATTAATTATGCTAATTCCTATGAGTTTTCTTTTTACATTATTTTTAAGCTATAGATTTTATCTATATGTTGCTAGTGAGGAGTTATACAAGGTTTTAAAGGCTCAGGAAAAAAATTTCTTAAAAAGAGATCAAGAACAAACTATAAAATATTACGAGCATAATAGTCAACTAAGAGATAAATGGAATAGTCAGAAAACAAAATTTCTGCTTGCATATGTTATAGTGGTAATTATAATTTTAGCAATAAATAGCTTTTTAAGCTTAGGTATTGATTTAGGTCTGCTTTTAAAGGGATTTTTCATTTTATCAATAGTTATATTCTTATTAATTTATGATAAGAAAGTATTCGCATATTTTATGATTATTTTTGGTTGGATGGGATTAGTTTTTCTGTTTAACAGTCTAGGGCATAATGGCTTTTTAGGACTGACTGTAAATCAAACTGATGCAATTTCCGGTGTTTTATTAGTTGTCGGAACTACTATAGCAATAGTGGTAGCAACCTTTTGGCTAAAATATAATGTTTAAAGAAATCTAAATAATTTTTAAATAATTACTTTTTTATATTATGAAAACTTAATAATATTATTCAATTAAATAAATCTATTAAAATAAT
>JADLKP010000357.1 GCA_016838945.1 Methanobrevibacter sp. | reverse complement strand
ATTATTTTTCAATACATATAAACTTAATTAAAAATATATGTAAAAAAGATGAATTTATGTAAAAAAAGATTGAATTGGGTAAAAAATCCAAACTTATCATATTGATTTGAATGAATCTAGAATAAGTGGAAAGAAAATAGTGAAATGACCTAAAAAAATATGAAATAGTTTAAAAATAATAATAAAAAAAGTAAAAAAACAGATGCAGCTGCCGGGATTCGAACCCGGGTTGTAGGCTTGGAAGGCCCAAGTAATAACCAGACTATACCACAGCTGCAATAAAAAAAAGTGCGGCGTCCGGGATTTGAACCCGGGTCTCTAACGTGGCAGGCTAGAGTCTTAACCAGGCTGGACTAACACCGCAATATACAACATATAAATGTTAGTTAACATAATATATAAATCTTTCTATAAGGTATTTTATATAAAATATATGGAAAAATTTTAAGTATTCCAGTCAAACAAAGATAAAACTTAAAGATCTATAAAAAATGATAAATGAGCGGAAGCATAGATTGGATACCTAAAACAAATATGGCAAATCCTCCAACAAATTCAATGTGTCTGGAGTATTTCATAGCGGCTTTAGTACCAAAAACACCAATCAATTGCCAGGTGATTACTAAACATAAGCTTGCTATAGCAACTACATATGGATTTGCACCTTCAATCACACCTTGAGCAGCTAAAACTAAGTTTTCAATGTTACCAAAAATCAATAATCCTAAAAATGGTTTATAATCATTAATTACAGACATATTTACACCTAACCTCTAACTGCTTGATACATTGATTGAAGACCTAAAATAAATATGGCTAATCCACCAATGAATTCAATATAGATTCCGTAAGCTTCTAACTGTTGTGTACATACAGTTCCAAGAATTAACCATATGGTTACACACAATAAACTTAAAAGAGCAAGTCTTAAAGGATTTGCAGCTTTAACCACTCCTTGTGAAGCTAAAATCAAATTCTCTATATTTCCAAAAACTATTAAGGAAATCAAACCAAGGCTTAGTCCTAAACTCATCTCATCACCAGTATTATCATCTAAGGATTGAAATATGGTATTTTTTATTAGCTATTATTTAAAATAGAATCGATTGCAAATAATAATTAATAAAAAATAAATCAATTAATCATTAACATATTTTATTTCTTTTTAATCATATTTAAAACTTACTTAAACCTTAAAAGTTTTAATGGAAAAAATAAAAGTTTTTTTAAGAAAAAATTACAGAATAATGAAATAATT
>JADLKP010000072.1 GCA_016838945.1 Methanobrevibacter sp. | reverse complement strand
AATATTGATTAAAAATAATTAATAAAATGAAAAATAGAATAAAAAAGGAATAAAAAAAGAATAAAAAATATATAAAGAATGAAAAAATAGAATTTCATGAAATTTCATGAAATGAAAAAAAGCTATTTATTTTGATCTCTTAACATATACAATAATGCATTTGAAATGGCAGCTGCAACATTACTTCCACCTTTACGACCACGAGCAACTATATATGGAACATCACATTGCATAATCAACTCTTTTGATTGGACTACATTTACAAATCCTACAGGAACTCCAATGATGAGTTCTGGATTGAGATTTCCTTCCTGAATCAATTCATATAATCTAATCAAAGCGGTTGGAGCATTTCCAATTGCAAAAATCAATGGTTTATCCAAACTTGCTGCCTTATCCATGGATGCTCTTGCACGTGTAGATCCATTCTTTTTGGCAATGTCTCTAACATCATCATCACTCATAAAGCAGAAGACTTCACCGCCATGCTTCTTAAGTTCTGCCTTATTGATTCCTGCCTTTGCCATATTAGTGTCAGTTACAATGCAGGCTCCGTTCTTTATTGCTTCCAATGCCTTATCAACTACATCTTCTGAAAAGCATAAGTTATCCACATAATCAAAATCAGCAGCTGTGTGAACTGCTCTTTTAATAATTGGCGCTAATTTAGGGTCAATTTCGTGAGGAAGTTCAGATTCAATAATTTCCATACTCCTGCTTTCGATTTCAGCAGGTTCGACTTGTTCTAATTCAATTTTCATACTATCACTTCATTTTGCTATGAATAAACTACTAAATTATTAATAAATATAAATTAAGGGGAGGGGTTATTGTTAGGAATAAATTGTTAATTAAGAATTTAATTAAGAAATAAATTTTAACCTTTCCAATTCCTTGCATTACCCACAAAAGACTTTGCAAAATCAGGATTTGCAGGAAGGTAAATATGTGGGAAACCAGCATAAAGACTTAGAGATCCATGACAACAAAGATATTCCAAACCATTGGATGCCTTTTTAGCCATAAACGCTTCTCCACAATTTTCACTATCATAATAATGGAATTCATGCACTCTAATGCTATCTCCTTCATTGCATAGCAAGTTATCTTGCAATGCCTTTATCTCAATATAACCGAATCTTTGCAATTTATCTGTCTTTATGCAATTTCCTTTGATGAATCCAACCATAGGAACATTTTCAATCGAATCATGCAAATACATGAAACCACCACATTCCGCGATTGTAGGAATTCCCATTTCTATTATGTCTTTTATTTCATTGCATAATTTCCTATTTTCAGACAATTCTTCTGCATATAATTCAGGATAACCTCCACATAAATATAATCCAGATATGTTATCAGGAAGCTTTTCATCTTCCAATGGGCTGAAATAGACAATTTCACATCCCAAATCTTCAAGTATTTCTATGTTTTCCTTATACATAAAGCAAAAAGCGTTATCACGTGATACTGCTATTCGAGTCTTAGGTTCGTTGGAATCTATTTTACTATTTTCAATCAACTCTTTATAATCATCACTTGCTTCAAGGATTGGAGCAGATTTAGCCAGTTCATACAAACCATCCAAATCAATGTATTTTTCTGCCAATTCACGAAGACCATTTATTTTCTCTTTTATGTCCTCAATTTCATCAGCAGTGATCAATCCTAAGTTTCTGCTTCCAATGGAATACTTCTCTTCTCTTGGCAAGAAACCATAAGCCTTAACACCAGCATTTTCGACAATATCCCTTAAGAGAGGATATAACATTGGAGAAATTCCATTGAATATGACTCCTTCAACCATGCTGTCTTCTTTAAAATCCTTAAAACCTTTTATGATTGCTGCTGCAGAATTGCTCATTCCTTTAGCATCTATAATGAGTACAGCAGGAGCTCTAATGGATTTGGCTACTTCCCAAGCACTTGCTCTGCCTTCAACACCTATTCCATCATAATATCCCATAGCACCTTCAATTATGCTCAAATCCTTGCCGCAATTCCTGATGAATTGGTCACATAACATTTGCTCAGTTGAAAAGTAAGGATCCAAATTATGGGTTTCTACATTAAAGACCTTGCGATGGAACATCGGATCAATATAATCGGGACCTGATTTAAAGGAAGCGATTTCCAAACCCCTATTTTGGAATGCTGCAAGCAAAGCCATAGTTATGGTTGTCTTTCCACAGTTACTGTTGGTTCCAGAGATTAATATCCTATTCATCTTGACCACTTCCACTAATAATGAATATAGGGTTTTGAGCCATAAGCATATGCAAATCACCAATTTGTCTGCCTTTGGAA
The DNA here is from genome assembly GCA_016838945.1 of Methanobrevibacter sp. Classification (GTDB taxonomy): domain Archaea; phylum Methanobacteriota; class Methanobacteria; order Methanobacteriales; family Methanobacteriaceae; genus Methanobrevibacter. The sequence continues at coordinate 6,992 of JADLKP010000072.1, read as the reverse complement.
ACTGCAACTTGAACAATGTCACCGCATATACCAACATTCTTTAAGGAGTCCAAACCTGCCATAGCATTTTCAAGAGTCACTGCAGTTATTACAAATCTCATTTCATTATTGAATCCATGCAAATAACTTACAATTTCATTCATGTTTCCAGAGCTTCCTCCAATAAATGCAACATCAGGAACAGGCAAATCCTTTAGGCATTCTGGAGCCAAGCCATAGAGAGCCTCTACATTATCCAAGTGGAATTTCTGACAATTCTGTTTCAATAGATCAATTGCCTCTTCATTCTTATCAAAGGCATAAACCTTGCCGTCATATGCTGAAAATGCCATTTCAATTGTTACAGAACCTGTTCCACAGCCAATATCGTAAGCTATGTCAGTTGGAGACAATGCCAATTTTGAAAGGCAAACAGCACGAACTTCTGATTTTGTCATTGGTACTTTACCCCTAATGAATTCCTCATCAGGAATTCCAGTTCTGATTCTTGAATCAAAATTTGGATTTTCTATAATCAAAACAGTTAGAGAACTGAATTCCTTTCCCTCTAAATCAGATATCTTGGATTCTTGAATGGACTCTTCATCTGAGCCTAAATTCTCACCAACCCAAACCTTCAAATCGCTGAATCCATATTTAACCAATTCCTTTTGCAATTCTGGAATGTTTTTGCCTGTTAAAGCAAAGGTAAATCTATTTCTGCGAACTGATGAAACAATGTTTGTATCAAGCCCATGGCAGCTTATCAAATTAGCATCTTTCCAAGGAAGACTGCATTTGGCAAAAAAGTAGGATACAGATGAAATTCCGGCTATCAACTTAGGAGAATAATCTTTTAGAACATCCACCAATTTCTCAGCTGCACTATAAAATCCAACATCCCCTGAAACTAAGATTGCTATCTTATTTGCATCTGTTTCCTCTATTATTTCTAAAATATCATTAGATAAATAAGCATTAAAACTAGGTTTATTCAAGTGAAGAAACTCATTAATTAATCTTTTAGCCCCAATTAAGATATCTGCACCAGTAATTAGTGCTAAAGCTTCTGCAGTGAGTGTCTTTTCACTCATTCCCATTCCAATAATATTAATTTCCTTCATAAGCATTTACTCCTAATGGTGTCCTTAGCCTCTTCCACACTTATCCCTTCTTCATTAACCAGTCGGGATAAGACAACAACTTCCATGCCACATTCCTTTGCAGCATCTGTCTTTTCTAAAAATCCTCCAACATTACCAGAATCCTTAGTTACAAGTATGTCTGCACCAATTTCCTTGAATTGAGCCATATTGAATTCCTTAGAGAAAGGACCTTGCATCCCACAAAGGTTCTTCATCGGATAACCTAAATCAAGGCAAGTTTTCATCCCTTCTGGTGAAGGCAACATTCTTAAATACACTCTTTCCTGGAAGTTTTCTACACCTGTTAATGCGAGAGCCTCTTTCGTTCCCATTGAAGAAAAGATCAGTCCTTCAGTAGTGTTCAGATAATCAATCAATTCTTTCATACTAGACACTTTTACAGCATCTTCAATCTCAATTGATTCCCTTAAGACTCTAATGTATTCAATGCCCTGTTCCTCACAGATTTCCTTAATGTGTTTGCTGATTTCTGTTGCATAAGGATGTGTAGCATCAAAAACAAATTCGGTCTGCTCTTCTTTAAATAGTTTTCTCATAGGATCAGGTTTTAATCTTTTAGGCTGAACAATGACCGGAGGTTCGTATTCCAATACTTTCTCCCCATATTCTGTAGCAACACAGACAATAGATGGGATCTTATTTTGAGATAGGAATTCAGTCAATAAACGTCCTTCAGTAGTTCCTCCAAATAAAACAATTTTGTGCATTTTCACACCTCTAAGTGAGAGAGATTATCAATTCATTAATAATTAATTATCATTTATATTTATACACCATTATAACCTCTAGGTGTCACCATTTTATCATCAATGACTTTTGTATTGGAATTTCCAATGAAAACAGTGGTAAACATATCCACTTCTGTATCCTTAAGTTCTAAAAGAGTGGTTATAAGATATTCTTCACCATCTCTTCCTATGTTTCGGACATATCCGCAAATGGTGTCATCACCTTTGAATTTCAATAAGATTTCACATGCCTTTTTCAAGTAATCCTTTCTCTTATGACTTGAAGGATTGTAAAGACAGATACAGAAATCTCCTTCACCAGCTAATGCCAATCGTTTTTCGATCAATTCCCAAGGAGTCAAAAGATCGGATAAGCTTATTACAGCAAAGTCATGACCTATTGGAGCACCTAAAACTGCAGAACCACTTAAAACAGCACTTATACCTGGAACAATATCAATTTCGACATCAGGATAGTCAACTGACAGTTCGTAAACCAAACCTGCCATACCATATACTCCAGCATCCCCACTGCAGACTACTGATACGGCATTGCCTTCTGCTGCCTTTTCCAATGCCATCTTACAACGGTCCACCTCTTTTGTCATACCAGTGTACAAATACTCCTTTTCAGGCAAGTACTCTTCTACAAGCTCTACATATTTTTTATATCCTACAATTAAATCTGAATCTTCAAGAGTCTCTTTAGCAGCAAGGCTAAGGTATAACTCATTTCCAGGACCAATACCGACAACAGATACACATTTCATAAATTTTCTCCTCCAATAGACACCTAATGAATTCTTAAATTTTTCATAAATCATTTCATTAATAGATAATTATTATAATTTTTTCATAAATCATTTCATTAATAGATAATTATTATAATTTTTTATTCCCAAGAAATATTTGGATCATTTATCGCTAAAGCAACAGTCACACCTGCACCATCACAAGTGTCCTTTCTCCTAATCAATTTTCCGTTGCTTTCCATTACTGCGGAACGTTCACAGACATTATCAACTTCCACAACAGTTTTAACAAAATCTGACTTTGTAAAATCTCCTTCAAGACTGTTAAGTTCTTCCGCACTATAAGTGTTAAAAGGCAAATCGTATTTTTTTGCAAATTCTAAAATTCCTTTTTCATTAGCCTTCTTATCAATGCTTGCCAAAGCATTTATGGACAAAATATGATAATTTTCATGTTTTATGATATTAAAAATGGATTTTTCTATTGCTTCAAAGCTTATATCCTTCCTACATCCAATACCTACTGTAATTACTTGTGGGATTAATAATAATGTATCATTTCCATACTCATCTTTAAGATCATAATGACTTATTATTACATCATACTTGTCATCATTATTATTATCGCTATTCTCATTAGAATCATTCAAATCATTAAGATAAACATTCTTAGGCAAATTTCCTCGAATAGGATAATCTGATTTGACATGTACAGATCCACTCTTTAGTAACTTAGATGAAACCAATTTAATGCATTCTGGATTTAATATATTCAATCCTTGGCTTTTTGCCCAAGTATCCACTGCAAATACCTTATTGATATCAGTAGCAGTTGTTATTACTGGAATGGAACCTAAATCTTTTGATATTTGAAGTGCCAATTGATTTGCTCCTCCAATATGCCCAGATAGAATAGGTATTGAAAATTGTCCCAATTCATCTACAACAACTACAGCAGGATCCTTTGTTTTGGTCTTGATGTAGGGAGCAATTGCCCTTAATGCTATTCCTATTGCACCTATGAAAATTAGGGCATCATTAGTGGAGAAATGTTCCTCTGTCCAAGTTGACAAAGCACCTTTCCCACATCTGGTAAAATCCACATCATCATCAGACAAGGAATTTGATAATTTATAGGCAATTTCCATACCATTATCTGTAAATGCAATTATCGATACTTTCATTCTTTACCTCACAAGTTCAAGCTCAGTTCGCTTGAAATTAGCCATTATTTCTTAGCTTGTCTGAACTCTGTTGAAAAATCATCTGCATAAAGACGTGACAATGAATATTCGCTGTCCAACACATCACCAACGATTATTAAAGCTGTTTTTGTAATGTTGTTTTCCTTTGCAGTTTCATATAATGTTCCAACTGTACAGCGCATGACCTTTTCATCTGGCCAAGTTGCCTTATATACGATTGCTGCAGGAGTGTCTTCAGTGTATTTTCCCTTTACAAGCTCTTTAGATAAGTCCTTAAGGAGACCTGTACTCAAGAAAATGACCATAGTTGCCCCATGTTCAGAAAATGATGCAATGCTTTCCTTTTCAGGTACTGGAGTTCTGCCAGCCATACGAGTGATAATCACACTTTGGCTTACATCAGGCAGGGTATATTCGGCTTTCAATGCAGCTGCCGCACCACAGAAACTTGAAACTCCTGGACAAACCTCATAAGAAATGCCTTTTTCATCCAAGCGATCCATCTGTTCACGAATAGCGCCATAAATACTTGAATCACCAGTATGTAAACGAACAGTCATTTTGTTTTCTTCTTCAGCTTCAAACATCTTTTCCAAGACTTCATCTAAAGTCATTTTTGCACTATCATAAATTTCACATGAATCTTTAGCATAATTTAACAAATCAGGATTGACTAATGAACCTGCATATATAATAACATCTGCTTCTTTTAAGAGTTCTGCTCCTCTTATGGTTATTAAATCAACAGCTCCACTTCCTGCACCTACAAAATGTATCATTATTGTTCCTCCGTAATATAAAATAATCAAATAAACATGATTTTAATAATTTTAATAATTTTAATAATTTTTTATAATCTTAATAATTTATATAATAATTATTTTCAATTTTTCCATAATCCTTTAAGACTATCTGCATTTTCACTTTCAAATAAAACTCCAGAATACTCACCAGTATTCGCAAAGCAGATAAATCCAACATTAATGTCTTCTGGAACTCTTCTATCAATATTATGTCCTATTCTGCCATTTAAGACATCCATAGTTTTAGTCAATAAATCATTTTCATACAAAATATCCAATACTGCATTTGTAGTAACGCATTTTTGAATCTCCTTCAAGATTTCAATACTAGCACCTGCCTCCAATGCACAGGACAATAATATTTCTATCCTACCATCACCATTATGAGAATGGGTATTGAACATTCCAATACCTAATTTTACTAATTTACCTATATGCCCGACTATGAGAATATTTTTAAATCCGAATTCAACTGAACTATCCAAAGCCACATCAATGAAATTACTGCACATTATTCCAGGCTTTGTTGACAAGTTTAATTCCTCTTCAGTGAACTTTTTACCAAAATTACCTAAAAAGATCAGTATGGACTCATTGCTTTCAGCAGCAATGACACTTATTTCCACTTTAATTGAATCAGCCAGTGCCTTGGCGCTCATTGGCTCAACAATGCCTGTTGTACCCAATATTGATATGCCACCAACTATACCCAATTCTGGGTTGAAAGTTTTCTTTGCAATTTCTTCACCCTTGGGCACGGAAATCAATACATGAAAGCCACCTTTATAATTATATTGCATCGCCAATTCATTTAATGAATCCTTAATCATTTTTCGTGGAACTGAATTGATAGCAGACATACCAACTGGCTGATCTAGACCGCCTTTAGTTACTTTGCCAACACCTTTACCTCCTTCAATAATGATATCAGAAGAATCCTGCAAGAAAGTAACCTTTGAGGATACCAATATTCCATTGGTAATGTCCGGATCGTCCCCACTATCCTTTTCAATAGAGCAACTTGCTGTTTCCTTGTTGAATTGAGGGTTTAGAACATCTATTGTGAGGTCTGTTTGATTAGGTGTAGTGATGGATACAGAATCCATTGATTCCTGTTCGAACAGCATGGCCACAGCTGCTTTAGATGCTGCAGCAGCACAAGTTCCTGTAGTATATCCACAACGTAATAATTGCTGATTGACCAATCGTTTTTCTGCCATAAAATCCCCAATTTAAGAATTAGAATTATGAAAAAATACAATAGAAAAATTAAAATATTTTCTTATTTCACTTCTTATTTCACTACTACAATTGTGAAGTAACCCATATCACCGTCAAACTCATCTAAAGAATTATAGATTTTTTCATTTTCCAAACCACAGTTTTCAACTGCATATACATTATCTTCAAGATTTAGCTCATGCAATGTTTCTATTAATTTAGGCATTGATTTTCCTATTTTCATCAATACTTTTGAACCCTGCATTTGCAATGCTTCCTTTAAGTCTATACCTGTTGCAGGTATGATATGCAAAGGTTCATTCATTGTAGTTAAACCAATTTTTAATTTGGAAGCTGAAGCACAAAAGCTTGTCACTCCAGGAATGACTTCAACATCATAATCCTTTTCCAATAATTGATCCATTGTATAGGCAAATGTTGAGAAGATAGTTACATCACCTAAATTCAACATAGCAACATCTTCACCTTGATCTAAAATCTTTGCAATGGCATCTGCAGCAACCTTATGACTTTTAGCTAAAATGTCCTTATCCTTGGTCATAGGAAATTCCAATTTCATTATTTCCTTCCTAGACAAGTCGATTGCTTGAGATACAATAGATAATGCTAATGAATCACCGGTTCCAGTATGTGGTGTTGCTATATACCTGCTTTCAGATATGATGTTCATTGCCTTTACAGTAATTAACTCAGGGTCACCTGGCCCAATACTTACTCCATATAATGTTCCCTTTTCCATTTTAAAACCTTTTTCTTTTTAAAAAAATGATAATTCTAAACAAAATTATAAATTGTAATTAATTTAATATCAAATAAACATATATTCATTCTAATAACCTTTTAAAAAAAGTTAAAAAATATAATGAACTTTAATTAATTTAATACTGTAATTTAAAAATATGTTATTGAAAATATATAAATATACTCTCAATTATAATTTAATAAATTAAAAAAATATTTGAAGAAATTAAATAATAATATTAGAAAAATAATATAAAAAATTATAAAAATAGTTCGTTAAGAATAAAACTAATTATTCTTGGATAAAAAAAGGCTGGCAGCAAAATGAAATTCCCATAGACCGAAACCCATAGTACACAAACAAAACGCGAAAAGA
>JADLKP010000356.1 GCA_016838945.1 Methanobrevibacter sp. | reverse complement strand
AAATAGATAAAAATTATAATTAGTATAAACTATTATATAAAAATATAACAATTGTTAAATTAAGTGAGATAAAAAAAAGAAAAAATTAAAAAATTAGGAATTGTAGCTTCCTTAGAAGCTAGCAATTACGTCTCCTAATAATTTAATAGATTCTTCTACGTTTTTACCTACAGGAGATCCTGCTACGTATTGGGTTACACCCATTTCAGCTAAGCCTTCAATCTTAGGAATGAATTCATCAGGAGTACCACATACGGAGAATGCATCGAGTGCTTCATCGGTTACAGCGCCAATAGCTCCACCGAAGTCACCTTTAGCTAAGAATGCACCCATTTGTTCGTTGAATCCTTCAGGTAATCCGTGTCTTTCAATTACTGGAGGTGGGGAACCTGCTGCAATAAATGCAACTACAATTTTAGCTGCGTTTTTAGCTGCATCAGAGTCTGCACCAATGGAAGTAGCAGTGTATGCACCTACATCGAATGCTTTGTCTCCACCAGCTGCTTCAATACCTTTTTTGATCATAGGCATAGCAGCTTCATAATCTTTAGGGTTGGAAGCGTTAATTAATACACCGTCAGCGATTTCACCAGCGGTTTCTAACATTTTAGGACCTTGTGCACCCATGTAAATAGGGATTGCATCTTGTACTTTTTTAGCTCCACCTAATGCTGCGCCAGCTTCAGTTTTTCCACCTGCTAATAAGGTGTTAATGTCTGCAATAGCTGCTTTGATAGTGGATACAGGTTTTTCCCAAGCAATTCCTAATGCATCAAAGGTTGCTTTGTCACCAGGACCAATACCAAAGGTTGCTCTACCATTAGAAATTTCGTCAATAGTAGCAATTGCGGAAGCGGAAATTGCAGGACTTCTTACGTATGGGTTGGTTACACCAGGACCCATTTTAATGGTTTCAGTGTTTGCTGCAATTAATGCTAAGGTTTCGTATACGTTTTTGTTGTTGTAGTGGTCAGTGATCCATGCGTATTCAAAACCAACGTCTTCTGCTAATTTTACTAATTTTACGAGTTCATCTAATGGGATTTGAGGTACGAATTCTATACCAAACTTCATATTTATCACCAATCTTTAATATGTTTTCTAGCTTATAAAGTATTTGTTATTTGAAAAATATAGAAAGATTTATATATTAAATAAAATTTGTATGATTTTTTATTAAAAATTTGAACAAGTAACTAGATTTTTTAAATAAAATAATACAAAAATGAACAATATTTAAAAAAAATAAAAAATTTTGAAATGAGA
>JADLKP010000355.1 GCA_016838945.1 Methanobrevibacter sp. | reverse complement strand
AAAGTAAAAATTAAAAAAATAAAATAAAAATAATAAAAAGAAAGAAATTATTCAGAAATTATTTCTTCCAGAACTTTAATTTCCGCTTTTTTCCTATCTATTTTTTCTTGATTGTCTTCGAATTCTAAATCAAGGTCACATTCTGGACATAGGAATTCAACAGTTGAAGCATCTTCAAAGTCGAGACGGTAATGTCCATTTGGACATACGAAGAACATGTTGTTTTCTTCATATTCCAATTCAGAATTCAATCTTCTAAGTTCAGAACTTGCTAAATTAAATTCTAATTTCTTATATTCCCCTTCATTGAATCTCCAATCGTAAGTGTACCATTGGGTTTCCTTATCCTTATCCCTCTTATAGCTTGCTAAACGCATATCATATAATTTGTAAAGGATTTTCCTTACGATATTTAGCTTGCAGCTGATTTTTTCAGAGATTTCTTCATCTGTTGTGTATCCATCTTTAAGACAGGCGATGATCTCATCAAATGTAAGATACCAGAATTTCATGTTGACTGCTCTTTTCTTAGCAGCCTTTTCTTTTTTAGCTTTTGGCTTTTTAGCTTTAGCCTTTTCATCTTTGTCTTCGTCAACTTCTTCTTTGATTACTGCATCATCAGACTCTTTAGCCAAATTAAGAACTTTCTTATCGTCATCATCAGATTTGACTTCTTTAATCTCTTCAAGTTCCTTAGCGATTTTCTCTTGTTCTTCAGAAACAGCTTCATCTTCCTTGCTCTTATCCTCTTTATCCTTTTTTTCTCCCTTAATCAAAGCGTTGAAATTATCATTTAAGGTTTTTAAGGTTTGTTGAGAATAATCCTTTTTGGTTTCCAATAAAAGAGATTCGTTTTCTTCAATATATTGGTCTACAATTTCTACATCCAATTTAAGTTTTTTAGCAATATCCTCATGGGAAAGTTTGCCTGATCTGAAATGTTTAATTAATTTAATGCAGACTTCATTGACTTTTACATTATAAACAAAGTTGTTGGTTTCAAGCAATTTAAGAATGTTAGTAACTGTTTTAATATCAATTTTAGTTTTTCTAGCGATTGCCTTATCATCACATAATCTACTCTTAGGCCATTCTTTAAGAACACTGATTACATCTATGGCTTCTTCGAATTCAAATATTTGCGGATATAAATTTTGAATAATAGGATCTCTTAACATGATAATAGTCTTCCTTACATATTCCTTGTTGGTAATTATAGTTTAATTTAATAATTTCAATTATTTATAAAGGTAAATAATATATTAAATTACAT
>JADLKP010000354.1 GCA_016838945.1 Methanobrevibacter sp. | reverse complement strand
AGGCGTTCGCCGACGGTTCGTCGGGTGCGCGTCGTGACTCCAACCTGCAGCGCACCGGCAACGACTGGATCGAGGAGGCCTTCAAGGCTGCTCGCGCCGCCGACCCGAACGCCAAGCTCTGCTACAACGACTACAACACCGACAACTGGAACGACGCGAAGACCCAGGCCGTGTACAACATGGTCAAGGACTTCAAGGCTCGTGGCGTGCCGATCGACTGCGTCGGCTTCCAGGCCCACTTCAACTCGGGCAACCCGGTTCCGAACAACTACCACGTGACCCTGCAGAACTTCGCCGACCTGGGCGTGGACGTGCAGATCACCGAGCTCGACATCGAGGGCTCCGGCTCCTCGCAGGCCGAGCAGTTCCAGGGCGTGGTCCAGGCCTGCATGGCCGTGGCGCGCTGCACCGGCATCACCGTCTGGGGCGTCAAGGACTCCGACTCCTGGCGTTCCTACGGCACCCCGCTGCTGTTCGACGGCTCGGGCAACAAGAAGGCCGCCTACACCTCGGTGCTGAACATGCTCAACTCCGGAAGTGGCGTCAAGGCCACCCCGGGTGGCACGTCCACCGGCGGCAACACCGGCGGGAACACCGGTGGCAACACCGGTGGCAACAACGGTGGCAACAACGGTGGGAACACTGGTGGGAACACCGGTGGGTCGCCCAGCTGCTCCGGCTATGTGGCCCTGACGTTCGACGACGGCCCGAACTCGGGCACGACCAACCAGATCATCTCGGCGCTGCGCAACGCCAACGCCACCGCGGTCGTGTTCCCCACGGGTCAGAACGCCTCGGGCAACTCCTCCCTGATGCAGGCCTACAAGAACGCCGGCCTGCAGATCGGCAACCACAGCTGGGACCACCCGCACCTGGTGAACATGAGCTACAGCGACGTCCAGTCCCAGCTCCAGCGCACCCAGCAGGCGATCCAGCAGACCGCCGGCGTCACGCCCGAGATCTTCCGTCCTCCGTACGGTGAGACCAACGGCACCGTCAACCAGGTCGCCTCGCAGCTCGGTCTGCGCGTCGTCACCTGGGACGTGGACTCCACCGACTGGAACAACGCCTCCGCCTCGGCGATCCGACAGGCCGCCAGCCAGCTGCGCGACGGTCAGATCATCCTCATGCACGACTGGCCGGCCAACACCGTCCAGGCCCTGCCGGGGATCCTGAGCGACCTGCAGTCCCGTGGCCTGTGCACCGGCCACATCTCCCCGACCACCGGCAAGGCCGTCGCCCCGGCGAACGGCAACACCGGCGGCAACAACGGCGGCAACAC
>JADLKP010000071.1 GCA_016838945.1 Methanobrevibacter sp. | reverse complement strand
TATATATTACTTTTAAATCACTTTTAAATTGATTAAAAAAAGCATTTATTTCTCTGTAAAGTGAATATGGAAAGTAATGTATGTATATGGCAATTCACAGCAAGGAACAACATCCCTTGAGTTAATAACCACTTTTCCAAATTTGTCCAAATAATCTTCAATCTCAGCTCTGACAGCCTTAACCTTATTTGGATCATGAACTCTGACATTTCCTAAAAAGCTGGTTCCTTTAGATGTTTTCATGACAGATATTCCATCCATTCTATAAGGCAGTTCATGTTTTTCCAGAATATCATTAATATCAGCATTGATCTGTTCTTTAATTTCATCTTTATTTTCATTAGTGATTTCCATAATATCCCCTTGATTATCATTTAATTAATGTTTTAATTTTGTTAATGTTTCAATTTCAGTAAGAATTCATTAGCCTCTTCATGTCCGCTATCAATGGAAATGGCTTTTTTTACAAAAGATAATGCGCCTAATTTATCATCCTGTTCATAAAGTATTTTTCCAATGAGATAATAAGCATCAGCACTATCTTCCTTGATGATGATATTAGTTAATATCTCCTTTGAAATACTATAATTTCCTTTATCATATTCCTCTAAAGCATCATTATAAGCTTCTTCCATTGGATTTGGCTCATTTTCAACGATTTCACTATCATCCTTCTGATTTTTATTTTCCGAAATATCAGATTCCTGAGACAGTTCCCTCTTATCTTCCTTTTGATTATAATAAGTTTCATTATATGAAATATTATCTTCTAAATCTTGATTTTCCAATTTGGAAAGCTCTTCTGGAGATAATTTATTCATCTCATCCCACATATAATCCAAAATGAACTCAGTGGCTTTTTTATGCAATGGCTTATTGTCATTTCCACATTTTGGAGAGTAAATGCAGGAAGGACAACCATTTTCACATTCACAAGTCTTAAGAAGATTTCTTGTTGAATAGGTTAATTTGCTGAATACATCAATTGCCTTTTCGCATATGCCTATTCCACCTTCATATGCATCATAAATAAAGATGGAAGCTTCCTGTGTATCTTCATGATAATTGGTTGAAAGACCCCCAATATCAAATCTGTCACACATTACATGAAGTGGGAACAATCCTATAAGCGCATGTTCCGCTCCATGAAGACCTCCTGCGAAAACTTCATGATCATTTTTATATCTTTCTTCAACAGCCTCTTTTACGCTATCTGGAATGGTAAACCACAATCCTTTGGTTTTGAATTTTAAAGGTGGCAAATCAAGAATAAATGTGCCAATTGTTTTGGAGAATTCCATTCTTTTATATTTGTAATAATCCTCTTCCACTTCCAATTCACCATAGTGGACTGTAAAGTCTCCAATTTTTACCTTTTTGATCTTTTTGATGATTTTTGTCTGTGTTCTTTTAAGTGCAACTGTATGTGCATTCACATCCCTTTTTATGACATTTATGAAGTGTGTTTTGAAATTGACATCTGTTACAATATAAGTCTGACCTTTATTGATTAAAATAGCTCCTTCATGAGCTTCCCTATACATTTGTGACCTTTCTATCTTTTCTATCAGTTGATTGCCGTTCATGACACTGAATATCTCATTGGATATCTGGTCCAGTGAAAATTCAAATGCTGGATTGTCATCATAAGGATAAATGTAGAATCCTGCACTCTTTTTGATATTCCTGTTTTGAACAATCCCATCTATAAATTCCTCATCTACATTGAATACATCCTTGATTTCCTCTAAGCTTAAAGGCAATTCATTAGCTGCACAAATGATGTGGTTGTTTAAAAGCTTTTCATTATTTAAGTCAATTACCACGTTTTCATGAGGCTTGTCAAAGAAGAACTCCGGATTTTTCATAAAGTATTGGTCCAATTGATTCTCAAATGCAACTAAAATGACAAGGGATTTCTGATTTCCTCTGCCAGATCTTCCTCCTTGCTGCCATGTGGATATCATAGAGCCTGGAAAACCTGAAATAATTACAGCATCAAGACTGCCTACATCTATACCTAATTCAAGTGCATTTGTTGAAGTGACACCTAAATATTTTTTTGATTTAAGGCCGTCTTCAATCTCTCTCCTATCTTCAGCCAAATATCCTGCCCGGTATGCTGAAATTCTATCCACATATCTCTTTTTCATATGTTCCATATCTCTTTTTGCCCATAATGCAATCAGTTCAGCAATCTTTCTGCTGGATGTGAAACATAGAGTCTGTATGTCTTTTAAAAGCAAATACAGAAAAATCTTTTCTGTTTCTTGGTGTATGGATAATCCTTCATCATCTGAAGTGATTTCCAATTTCTTATATGGATTATATAGGATGAAATCCTTTTCACCGCTTGGAGAACTGTCTTCATCAATAAGCTCAAATTCTTCTCCAGTTAATTTTTCTGCTAGTTCCAAAGGATTTGCCAGTGTTGCTGAAGACAATATGAATTTAGGATCGGATCCATAAAAATTAGCAATTCTTTTAAGTCTTCTGATTAAAAATGCAACATTTGAACCGAATATTCCCTTATAGTAATGGGCTTCATCAATAACAATATACTTTAAATTGGAATAAAAGCGCTCCCATTGATGATGCCATTGCAATATCAAATGAATTTGGTAAGGATTTGTAAGGATTATCCTTGATTCCTGACGAATCTTATATCTTTTGGCCTTTGGAGTGTCTCCATCATAAGGATTTGCATTCAAATCAAGCTCCAGCTCTTCATCGAAATTCCTTAAGACCTTTAATTGGTCATAAGATAATGCCTTTGCAGGATAAATGTATAATGCACATGCATCATTATCCTTAATTAGTTCTTCCAAAACAGGCAAATTGAATGATAAGGTTTTTCCACTTGCTGTTGGAGTTGTAATAATGATGTTCTTGTCTTCTCTTGACTTTTCAATAGCTAATGCCTGGTGTTTGTATAGTTTTATATTGTTTTTTTCAAGATAATTCAGTATCTTTTTTTCTAATTTATCGACCTTTTTATAGCCAGCTTCTTTAGATGGAATTGTTTCGACATGTTCGATCTTTTTCCTAAAGCGAATATCGTTTTTGAACTTGTCGATATTTTCCATTTCTCTCTTATCTTTAGCCATATTTGTCATAATAATCAATAAAAATTTTTAATTACTTAATTTATATCCTGCTTAAATATAAATCTTTTTAAATGATGGTGTTTTAAGTATATTTGAATATTTCAAAATCATAATAATTTTACCAACAAATATATATTTGCCAATTAAATTTAATAAAACTTATCATTAATTTATTTAAATAAAAAATAACAATATATAATTATTGAATTTAAATTTAAAATATTATTTTTCATTTGCTCAGTGATAAGTTATATTTATATAAAAAAATAAAATATTTATAGATTATTAAATAATTTAAGATATTAATCAGTTTAATAAGATATTAATCAATTTAATAAGATATTAATTAATTTATTAAAATGTGAGTGGGGTAAAAAATTGATAGATTATGAAGAATTTGAAGAAATCGTTGTAAATGTTTTAGAAAGGGATATTTCTTCAAATGAAGACCAAAAATTAGCCATATCTTCACCAAAAGACCAATCCTTGTTTATTGTAGCAGGTCCTGGTTCAGGTAAAACAACTGTTATGGTAATCAAGATTTTGAAATTCATTTTCGTTGATGATGTTGCACCAAATGAAATATTAGCCACCACATTTACCAGAAAGGCAGCTAGTGAACTCTTATCACGTATTTTAAGTTGGGGAGATAAGATAAGATCCAAGTTGATAGCAAATTATATGGATAAGATGTTCAGCGGTGAACTCATTGATGATTCAATAATAAAGGACGTTCATAGAATCGATTTCAATCAAATAAAGGTTGGAACAATAGATAGTGTGGCAGATGAACTATTGCGTATACATAGGGAAGCAGGTACCAGCAAACCGATTCTAATAGAAGACTTTGTTGCCAATTCAGTTATGATCAACGAATGCCTATTAAATGAAGACAGATATAAAAATGAGGCATTACAGGAATATTTGGCTGAAGTGACTGGAAAGGAATCCAATAATGAGAAAAAGCCTAAGATAAAGAATTTGACAATTATGGCTGATACATTGCTTAAAATAAAGGAGCATATTTACTATAACATGATCGATATCAATGATATTCTAAAGGATGTAAGTCCAGCTGAAAGAGGCAAGCAATTGGCCTTAAAGCTAATTGCAGAATATGTGGAAAGGCTTCAAAGCCAAAACATATATGATTTTGCAATGCTTGAAACCAAATTTTTAGACAGATTAAATTCCAAAAGTTTAGATGTTTTCCTTGATGAAATAAAGATCATTTTAGTTGATGAATATCAGGACACCAATTTACTGCAGGAGAACATATACTTTAAAATAGCTGAGTCTGCCCTAAATAATGGTGGAAATATTACTGTTGTAGGTGATGATGACCAATCATTATACAGATTCAGAGGAGCTAGTGTGGACCTCTTTACAAATTTCATTGAACGTGTCGGCAGAATAGGAATTGAAGCCAAGGAAGTTAATCTTAAAACCAATTATCGTTCTTCAGCTAATATAATCGACTTATGCAATGATTTCGTTGAATTGGACGAAGAATATCAATCTGCTCGTGTAAACGAGAAACCCAAAATTGAGTATCCTCATTTGGAAGATACTGATGATGAATATGAATATGCCAGTGCTGACATAAATAGAATACCTGTTTTGGGAATGTTTAGAAAAAGCGAACAACTCCTAGCATCTGATTTGTCTAAATTGATTGATGAATTGAATAGAAATGGAATTGTAAAGAGAAAGGTTAAAAGGGTCTTAACAAAAGAAGAGAATAAAAGATTGAATTTCGACAATAAGGAAACATTGCTTAATTATAGGGATGCTGGATTTAATCTGGCTAAAGATGAAGCGGAAATTATCATAGAACTTGACGAAAAGGGTTCTCCTGAAGATATAGCATTCTTAACTTATTCTCCAAAGGAACTTTCTGCTACTGGGCAGCGCACTTTTCCTTTTGCATTGAAAAAACATTTGGGAAAATTAAGGCATCCTATTGAAGTTTTCAATCCAAGAGGTCAGGATTTGCAGAATATAGATGCTGTAGCAATTTTCTGTGGCCTTATGTTGGAATGTATGGATCCTAATTCTAATTTCCAAAAGATTAATGATAAGATACCAAATTCTGCAAGTATGAAGATGACCAAATGGCGTAGAAAGGCAGTTTCCTATATGAATGATGTCAATCCAGAACCGCATTCCCCAGTTTCACTTGAAAAGTTCATCACCCATTGGCAAATGAGATATCCATTTTCATCAGATGAATCTGCAGATATTAAATGGCCTGAAAAGGCAAGCTTGATGGAATTGGCTTATAAATTGGTTACATGGATTCCACAGTTGCAGGATGATGACGAGGGTGTTGTATACCTAAAGGCTATCACTCAAACCATCACTCAGACAAGTTTCTTCAATAAATATTCTGCAAATATTGATTTCTCCTCTATGGAAGATGAAAAGGCATCTGTAAATGAAGCTCTATTAAATATTTTTGTACCAATTGCCACTGGTGGAGTTCAGATAGATGAGAACTTATTTGAAGTAATTCCTTCAAACAGATTCAATATCATGTCAATCCATCAATCAAAAGGATTGGAATTTCCATTTGTCATAGTTGATGTGGGATCACGCTTTAAAAAGAATCTATCCAAGGAATCAAATCTTAGATTCCCTAAAAAGGCAGATTCAACTTCAATCCTTCAAGATAGAATCAAAAGATACAGTTCATTATCAATAGATGAAAGAGATTCAACAGATTGTGCATTTGACGATTTGACAAGATTATACTTCGTTGCTTTTTCAAGAGCAAAGGATGTTTTATTATTAGTAGGACTAAATCAAAGCATTGATGGATATAGTCAAAAGGATAAACTTATAAAAATACCTAATGTTGCTTTAGGTTGGAATAGGGATGAAGAATTTATAGGTTTTGATAATATCTACTTGATTTAATTCATCGTGATTTTAAGTAAAATATATTAAACTTTATATGAAATTTTGGGATTAAATTATTAAAATAATTAAAATATATTAAACTTTATATGAAATTTTGGGATTAAATTGATAAAATAATATTTTTATAATTGGTGTAAGAATGAAGCTTTCAACAAGATCCAAAGAGTATATCATACCGGAATATAGTTTAACCGGTGATTTATTATCATTTTTAACTTGTAATCTGCAATACCGTTATCAAAATAAGGGAAATCTTCCTCCTTCAATGCCTATACAATTATGGTTTGGTGAATTCATACATGGAGCATTGGAAGAGGCTTATTTAAGATGGGAAAGATGTCCTGAAGATAAAAGGTTAGAATTTCCTTGGGATTGGGAAAGGGAGATACATCCAATTGAAGAGCTGATTACAAGCAGATTAAAGGTTAAGGGATTGAATCCTCCTATAGAATATCAAAATAATTATGGGCCAAAGGATAATATTTACAGTGCAAGATTGGAAAGGTCCATCAATCTTTGGGGAGTTCATTTATTCCCATTAATTGAAGACACTGAGGTATTGATTAAAGGTTTAAGAGATTTGGAAGATGAAGATGCAAGGTCTGATTATTATTCCATCAATGGTGTCGTTGATGTTTTAAGCTCAATGAAAATAGATATGGAATCACAAAGAATCAATCAAAAGTCATTTCAGGATACATTGGATTTCTATTTCAATAATAATGACAATGAGAATGAAAATATTCATGAGATAAATGATGAAAATAAGATTTTGAATTACCTCTCTAAGAATAAGGAATTTAAAAAGCTATTGGATGATGGATTAGATGAATATGAAATAATCATTGATTATAAAGGGATGAGAAGACCTAGTGCACCAAACAATGAAGAGTTTTCCAACATCCAATCCATGATGGCCAATGGAGATTTGGATGATTCAGAAGAATATTTGAAATATAAGGCTTGGATTCAGCATGAATGGCAGATTTTGACTTATGCGTGGCTTAGAAGAAAACAGGAGGATTCTGAAAAACCTGTAGTGGGCATCATTTTTTATTTGAATGAATTGGTTCCATCAAATGACGACTTAAAAGCTATCAAAGAGGATTTAATCAACAATGAAACTGACATTTCCATTCATTCCATATCCTTAGAGGATTGGGAACTCATTAAGAATTGGAATGAAGACGATGATTTGGCTATTCATAGAGATTTGTCAGATAAGTTTAAGATGGATAGATCAATTAGGATAATCAATATTGATGATGGCCTGATGGATGATTCATTGAAGGAATTCGATAAGGTTGTAAGTGATATTGAATCATCTTTAGTAAAGGAAATGAATGGATTTTCAATTAAGGAAGCATGGAAAGCTGATGCGGAAGATAGAACATGCACAGCATGTGATTTCAGAACATTCTGCAATAAGAAAAAAAGTGAAGAAACAGAAAATAAACAAGTGTTTACAATTCCTTAAACAATAAAAAGAATTATTTTTAGATTAATATAAAGATTAAGACCATTAAAATTAAAATTAAAATAAAATAAAAAATGAATCAGTTATAATTTCTTATAACTGAATTATTTTTAATTATGTCATATATTGAATTATATATTTTCAAATGCTTCCAATAATGGTTTAAGACTATCACAAGGTAAACCGATGATGATTTCCTCATCTACGATTCCTGCATAAGCTCTGGAACCATTACATGCTAAAGTTGCATTAACCTTATTGGTTACGTAAGGAGCACTTACAGCATCTGCACATAATGATTGTATGCCTGCACAACTGTATTCCACTTTACCTCCTTGGTTGTATACAATTCCTTGTGTTATATACATTCCATATTTTGGAAGTGTGATTACAACCACTACATCAGGTATGAAATCTGCCTTTTCAAGAGGTGCATAGATGATTCCTAAGTTTTGCTCATCTTTTCTTGGTATGTTATCAATTACTGTCTTTGCAGTTTCGACACTATCGAATCTTCCTAATTTATAGTAGAATTCACCGGATGCAATCTTCGGAGGAAGTGGTTCCAATCCCATAGCACTTGATCCGCCCTTACATTTTTGTTCTGCAGCAGTTGAATAGAACATAGCGCCATCAGCTGCTTTTGTAACCATTTCACAATGTCTAAGGGTTTCATCTATTTTTTCAATTCCTTCAGGAATTTCATCCAAATCATTGAAGAATTTGATTGCAACAGGAAGTCTGGTTAAATTGAGCTTTTCCTTTAATACTTCAGCTGTTTTAACATTGTCTTCTATAATATTATCCATAATAATCACCTTTTAGTTAAATTTAAAAAAATTTAAAGTTAATAAATAGTATCTCAATAATTATATATTAATGTTATGAATTATTATTCATTATGGTTCTTAAGAAAAAATACAAAAAGCCTTAAAAAAAGAATAGAATTTTTTATGTATACTACAATAAGTTTATATTATTTAAAATTTAAAATTATATTGTTAATAAAAATTTTAACATTCAATAATTTATATTTATTATTTTTATTTAGTTTTAGGAAGCAAAATAATGAGTGAATTAAAGTTAATTTCATGGAATGCAAATGGTATTAGGACTCGTATAAAGAATAAGGATGTAAATCCTATTTTGGAAAAAGAACCAGACATGATCCTCTTCCAAGAAACAAAAACATCCTATGAAAAAATGGACAAGAAATTCTTGGAAAACTGTGGATATGAATATTATTTCTTAAAAGGGGAAAGTGCTAGAACTGGTGGATTAGCTACATTTACCAAGGAAAAACCTTGTGTAGTTAGAAGGTTCTTCATTGAATCAGCTGATGCATTAGGAAGAGCATCTATCTTAAATTATGAAAATTTCTCTTTAATTCATATTTATGCTCCTGCAGGAACTGGCAGTAAAGCTAAATTAAATGAAAAGCTTGATTTTCTTAATAATTTTTTATCCTTTGTGGAATTAGCTAAGGATAAGAACATAATTATTGCTGGTGACTTTAATATTGCTCATAAGGAAGAAGACATTTCTGATTTGGATACCAAAGTAACCTTTACTGATGAGGAAAGGGAAATATTGGATAAATTAGAATCTTTAGGCTATGTTGATGCTTTTAGATTATTCAACAAAGAGGCAGGACAATACACTTCCTTTAAAAATCAAGATGCACGTGATGCAAATGAAGGATCACGTTTAGATTATTTCTTTGTTTCCGAAGCATTAAGTGACAAAGTAAAATCATGCACAATTTTAGATGAAATTGAAAGTTCAAAACACTCTCCAATTGAACTAATTTTAGACTTTTAAGTTTTTTCTTTAATTTTTTCTATTTTTACTAATTTTACTTTTTTCTTTTTCATTTTACTTTTTATTTATTTTACAAAATTTTCACCTTGTATAAATTTTTTTCTTATATTTTTTAAAAATAATTTGAATTTTTATCTTAAATCTATAAATTAATTCTAAAA
>JADLKP010000070.1 GCA_016838945.1 Methanobrevibacter sp. | reverse complement strand
GATGTTATATTCAACTTATTTTAAAAAAAGCAACAAAAAGGAACTATTAGATTTTATAATTGAACATTATTCATATATCTAAATGAAATGCAAGTGACTACTTGCATAAAAATGAAAAATTATGAAAAAATGTAAAATAATTAAAAATTATTTTATACAAAATGTAAAAAAAGTTTTAAGAATTAAAAATTATTCTATGCAATATTAAAAAAAGTTTGAAAAAAAATAGTTGAAAATCAATAGTTAAAAAACTATCAATTTTCTTTTAATTAAAAATTTTCTTTTTTCCCTGTGTTTTTAGGTAAGTTTCAAGGTTACTTTTCTGGTAAGTGCCTCGTAGGTAGCAGTACCAGCGAATTTTACTTCAACTGAATAGGATCCAGCCTTAGTAAGACTTACATTGACCTTAGCGACACCCTTGGAATCGGTAATAGCAGAGTAGGTTTTACCGTTTACGGTGAATGTGACCTTTTTCTCTGGCATTGGGTTTCCTGCGACGTCTTTCAAGGTAGCAGTTAAAGTCTTGGTCTTTGCACTTGCCTTATAAGTAGCACCGGAAGCGGTCATTGAAGCTTTTTGCTTGTTGACAGTGATCTTGACAACCTCAAATGCTCCTTCATAGTTGTTATCACCTAAATAACTGATTGCAAATGTGTAGTCTCCAGCTTTTTGGAGGTTAATCTGCAAGGAAGCCTTACCGTTAGCATCAGTGGTTTTGTTATATACCTTTGCGTTAAAACCGAATGCAATCTTCTTATTAGCCATTGCTTTACCGTTAGCATCAACCAAAGTAATTGTCAACCATTTACCGATACGTCCATCATCACTGACATTGATAGCAGTAGTGGTCATATTGTTAGCTATAATTCTGGTCTTCATCTGTTTGACGATAAGTGGGCATGTTGCCATACCGTAATCATAGGTTCCATCACTTTCAAACTCAGCAATAGCATTATAACTGTTAGCATTTAATCCAGAGAATGTCATTTTTCCTTCACCACCAGTGACGGTTACATCTTTGACTTGGTTACCGATGGTTACTTTTACGGTACCGTCTAATTTGATGATTCTACCTAAATCATCAGTTGCGGTTAAGAATACAACAGCTTCAGCATTTTGAGTGTATGTAATGTCAGCTAAGCTTAAGACCAAATTGACAGGAATCAATTTCTTACCGATTTCCACAGTAGCGGTTTCAGCTGCAGCTGGGTGGGTTTCATCACCAGGGAAACTTACAGTAACATCGTGCGTACCTTCAGTAATCTCAGTGATGTCTACTTTACCGTCAATACAATCATACTCTTTAGCTTCTCCATCATCAATGGTTACATTTACTTTACCAGTGATGTTGTTTAAGTCAGTGTCAACTAAAGTAGCAACAGCAGTTTCACCAGCACTGGAAATAACGATGATGACTGGGTTCCAATCTTGTACTAATTGTGTGCCAGTACCTTTTGCAGGTTCATACTCATCATTACCATTGAATTTAGCTTCAATGTCATAGGTGGTGTTGTTTTCTGCAGGGGAGTTTTTGGAAACTAAGTTTTGTACGGTAAGTACACCTACACCATCAACAACATCTAATGCATAATCAGTATCATCAAGAGTTACAGTCACTACACCGGTTAATCCTTTCTCACCATCTTTAACAGTGACAGTGATGGTAGCATTTTCACCTTCTTTAATGTCAGGAGCATCTACAGTTACAACAGCAGTGTCTAATTTAGGAAGATCGAAACTGGTTTGAGCGTAAGCTCCTAAGTAATTTTCATTTCCGTCAAAGATCACAAATGCACTGTGCTTACCAGCACCAGGATATGGGATATCAAATGTGTCAACACCATCTTCAGTTGCACCTTCACCAGCATCTTCAGAGTCAATTAAGATATGATAGGATTCAGATAATTTTTCATCCACACCATCAAGGGTAACGGTGAACTCATCAGCTGCAGCATCATATGTAATGGTCATTTTAGCTTGTGCTTTGGTTACAGTGTAGATTGCAGCATCTTCAACTTCAACTGCTTTATAATTGTCATGAGCAGGAGCGGTTACGGCAATAGGATATTTGCCTACAGCAAATACATCATCAATAGCAACAGCCACTTTTTGTCCTTCTTCAGTAATTTCTGCAGTGTAGGTCTTATCTCCGATCTTAATGGTGTAGGTACCCGGAGCATATGCAGTTAAGTTAACAGAACCAGTGTTAGGATAAGCGACATCTGCAGTTTCTACAGTTACAATTACATCAATTGGCAATACGTCAAATTCGAAGCTAGCTTCAGCGGAAGCATAATTGCTGTCACCGGAGTAAGTAGCAACAACAGTGTAATGTCCAGCATCAAGGTCTATAAGCTCTACTTCGTCAGCTACACCATATGTGCCAACAACATCACCGTTGAGAGTGTAAGTGATGGTTCCTTTAGCACCTTCATTGATTGAAGGAGTGATTGTATTAGCTTCACCATAGTCAATGGTCTTGTCACCATCAAGAGCGAAATCAGGAGCGGTTTTGTCAACTTTGTATGTTGCACTGCCGCTTGCTGCAGTGTAGTTTTCACTTTCTGCAATATCCCATTCGATGTCATATTCGCCTACAGCCAATTCTTCGGTTACATCAAATGTTCCTACACCGTCAACAACGGTCACTTCATAATCTTTGTCATTTACTGTGATGTTGTATTTTCCATCTACATTGGCAGTTACATTAACAGTACCTTTGTTAGGATAGTTTACAGTTACATCTGCAACGCTAATTTCTAAAGCAGCTTTTGCTATAGTGAAGGTTAAATTGTTGGAAGTTGATTCACCGTATTTTCCATCTCCACCGTATTTAGCTACAACACTGTGTTCACCAGCAGCTAATCCTGATAAAACGAGGTCTTCATCTACAGCCAATTCAGTTCCAGCGGTAGCTCCATCTACAAAGTAAGTGATGGTACCGGTAGGTCCTTCAGGAGTGAAGGTAGGAGTGATTGTTACATTGTCACCGAATGTGTATGATTCCTTATCAGCTTCAATGGTCAATTCGTTTAAGTATTTTTTGACTTCAAATTCAGCAGTTCTGAAAATGGTTTTGTAAACAGGGTCATCTACAAGGGATGCAATGATAGTGTATTTACCTACATCCACGAATATGCCTTCTTGAGCGAAGTCAAATACACCTACACCATCTACAACATTTACTTCATATACTTCATCACCTAAGGTGAGGTTGAAGATACCATCAACATCAGATCTAAGGGTTACAACAGGTTGATCAGGTAAGGTAACATCTGCAGTTTCCACTGATAATGTGATGTTTTTCTTGTTTTCACCAGCAAACACTTTTAAGATCAAGTATTGGTTATCGATGGTAACATTGATGTATGCATCGTTACTGGTAGTGAATTCAATGGTGAATGCTTCAGGAACGTATCCGTCGGTAGTGTTACAGGTATCAGCATCATTGGTTACGATTGCATGACGTGATTCCAATGGAACAGTAGGAGCGTTTCCACTGTCCAATACCATATTAACTTCAATGGTAATAGGGCTGGTCAAGATCTCAGTTGCAATGTAGTAATCGTAACGAGGCAAGTATGCATCAGCTCTTTCACTGTATACATTGAATGCAGGACCATAGTTGTCTCCCCACCAGTTTTCACTGTAATCGAATCTTTGGTCAGCGCCGGTAGCCAAGTATGAGAAGTTACCGCGGCCGGTAGCGGTGTTGTTAACAATCGCACAACCTTTAACGGTTACGGTTGGGTTTTGAGGTTGGTAGATTGCACCACCATTGTATGCACGGTTGTTATAGAACTCAGATTGGGTTACTGTCATTCTACCGGATCCGATGTAAATAGCACCACCTGCAGAATTTCCATCATTGACATTACCTGCACGGTTGTTCTCAAAAGTACAGTTGGTAATGGTTAATGTAGTGCCTCCAGTACAGAGAATAGCACCACCACGATATTGGGTGCTGAAAAGACCGCCAGTGTTTGGTGCAACACCATTTACAAAGTTCAAGTTCTTTAATGTTACAGCACCATTGGTAGCAATTCTAAGAGGTCTGGCAGCATTCTTACCGTCAATGGTGAATCCAGCACCATCAATGGTAATTGCTTTTTCTATCCAGACTCCCGCAGTATCATCACCAGAGGAGTAGACATAGTTCCTATCCAAGGTGACAGTAGATCCAGTAGGGGCTGCAGCAATTATATCAGTTAAGTCATCAAAGGAACCGTCAGGTTCAGCTCCTAATGCTTCAGCTTTCAAAACGTCTTTAGGACTTACATCATCAGCAACCACATCATCCATAGTGTCTGATGCACTTTGTAAATCCTCACTATCAGAATCATCTATAATTTCATTAGTTGCCGGTGCATCATCCACCACTACTTCTTCAACAGCTGCCACATCAGCATCATCCACAGTTACATCATCAGCTGCACTGACTGCGCCAAGAGCAATTATTGAAATAAGAAGGAGTGAAATAAATACACCTATCTTTTTTGTATTCTTCAAAAGTATTCCTCCAAAAAAGTACACTTCATATCAATATAATTTAACAGATAAAATGGAGCATTTAAGTTAAAAAAAAGAAAATAAAAAGTATTTATAAAAAATAAATACTTGATATAGTTAAATAATTAAAGTTCCACAATGCTAAGATTATGGAAAACCGATTATTTAATTAATAACTTAAATAATCCACCCTATCTAAAAAATCATACGATTGAAGTACACCCCATCTATATTAGTTCGTAAATAATCTAATATACTTTATATATAAATATAGATAAGAAAATTTATATTATTACTCATATATAAAGTTTATTAATTTTTTTTCTTAAAACATTCAGAAAAACATTCAACTCTGTATCAAACTGTCAATAAATTTTAATAAAATTATATAGAAAGTGAACATTTATCATGATAAAACTGAACAGTTTACACCATAATTACAATTTAAGCAAGTACTTGCTTACATTTGATAGAAGATACTGAAAATTGTTAAGAATATTTGAAAATATTTAGACAAAATTAAAAATAGTGGAACAAAAAATCGGGAAAATAAAGGAAAATGCAATATTTAAAAAAAGAAGAAAAATAAGAAAATAAAAGAAAAATAAGAAAATAAAAGAAAAATAGAAAAAATAAGAGAATGAAAAAAATAAATTTTATTAAATTAGCTTAAACCATTGCAATAATCCAAAATAGCTGATTCAAACTTGAATCCTGCTTCACCAAGAACTATGATAATGTTTGAATCTGTTTTTAATGCCGCCTTAACACCTTCAACCACTTGCTCTGCACTTGCACCTAAAGTGAACTTGGAAGCCTGTTCAGGATCAACTTCAGTAAATACAAAGGTGTTTTTCAATGCTTCATAGTCAAAATCGGCTTTTCCTTCCTTAGCAGATGCCAATAGCTCATCTACAACAAGTCTGGAGTCATGAGATGCTGGAACGATATACTTGACATTATCCAATGCCTTTTCCAATATTTCAATGTCTCCCTCATGGCCTGACTCTGAAGTGATTGTGATTACAACGGTTGTATCCCCATAAATCTTAGTTACCTCTTTCAAGATGGTTTCCACACCAGCGGGATTGTGAGCATAATCCACCATAACGGTTTTTCCATCCACTTCAGCAACTATGTCCATTCTGCCGGCTGTTCCTTCAAATGTGGAAAGTCCTTTTTGAATCTCTTCATCACTGAGATTTAGGAATCTTCTGGCAGCAATGATTGCTCCAACTGCATTGTAGACATTATGCAAACCGTCAAGAGTGATTGTGAAATCTGTTTCTCCCTCTGGAGATTCCAAAGTGAATGTCCTATCCTTAAGTGAGATGTTTTTAGCCAAATACATTGGCTTTTCATACTTGATTCCACACTCGCATTCAAAGGTTCCGCAACCTGAAATGAACTCATTGATTTCAATCTCTCTGCCACACCAACATGGCTTTGTACCTACTCTGCATGGTTCATCTTCGATTCCAAAGCTTATTGCATCACCCTTGAAGCCTATTTCCTTGAAAAGGCCTACAACTGTTGGGTCATCGCTATTGTAAATCAGGGTACCGTTATTCTCTTCTATGCCTTTTACAAGTTCTCCCTTAACTTTTGCATACTCCAAGAAGCTTCTTGTGATGAAGTCTGTCTCATCATTTTCATGAGGGTCCTGAAGGTGATCAACAGTGATGTTTGTCAATATTCCAAAATTGGCATGTGTCAAGTCAATGATGGACTTCAATCCACCAGGGGTGCCGTCAGTACCGGTTTCCAAAATAGCCAAATCCCCATTCAATCTTGTTTGAAGTGATGGGATGAATTCATTGTTGCCCTGCATACCCTTTAAGTTATGTTCGCATGGCCTTATTCCAGCAGAATAAGCGATATGCTTTAAAAGAGTGGTGGTTGTGGTTTTTCCATTAGTTCCACCAATGCACATGACGTTTTTATCTGGACTGAATAGCTTAAAAATGTCTCCAAGTTCAATGAACTTAATGCCTTTTTCATTGGCCAATTCCAAAACCTTAGCGGTTTTAGGCATGCTTGGAGGAGGCACTATGAAATCTATCTTTTCGAAGAATTCATCAGGGTGCCCGCCAAAGAATATTTCAATGTCATAAGCTTCAAATGAGGAGTAAAATCTGCAGTCTTCTTTTGATGAGATATCTGTTCCAACAACATCAAATCCTCTGTCCATAAGGATTCTTGCAACCAAGTTTCCAACAACCCCGCAGACACCAATTACACCAAAGGTTTTATTTTCCAAATCCAATGAAGCCAATTCTTCATCAGACATGGAAGAGAGTTCTAAACTATTCAATTTAACACCTTCATGATAAAGATAAGAATTTATAAAAAAAATAAAAAAAGAAATTAAATTTAACTAAAATAATGAAAAAAGGTTTTTGGTTAAGTTTTTTCGCCCCGAAGGGGCAGAAAAAGCTTATTCGTACTTTTTGCAGCCTTCTTCCAAACCTCTAACTATTTTTTCCATGATTCCTTCTGGATCTTGCATCAATTGAGGTCCTAAGTGAAGGATTGTGTCTCCAGGTTTGGAATATTTGATTGCAAGCTCTGCACCTTCTTCCATGGTTCCTGCAATTACCTTAACTGCCTTTGAATCGACTGCAGCATCAAGCAATTCCTGAGCAGGCTCAAGGTCCACCCTTTGATAAACCTCATTGAATCCGGTAGCCACCATTACATCGGCATACTTGCCCATGAGCTTGCCGGTTTCCTTCTTGTCCCTATAAGTGGAAGTGTCGAAGTTATCCAACAATAGAACCAAACTTCTATCACCTAAGAAGTCAAGTGCAGCTGTAATACCTTCTATAAGGTATGAAGCATCAATGTAGACTTCCCTTCCATTATAATCTCCAATGTATTCCATGTGTACGGAAAGTCCCTTAAAGTTAGCGAGTCCTTGTTTGATGATTTCTACAGGCAATCCATATGCCATTGCAATAGCTGTAGCGGCAACTGCATTCTCATAGTAATAGCTCATCATATGGAACTCAGATTGGAAACTGCCTTTCTTAAGTTCTCTTGATTTGTTTCTGAATTTATAGGCAATGTCAATAGCGCCTTTAGCGCTGTCACCAATAAAATTACATACTTGGCCTTCACCGATAGCAATTTCTTCAAAGTTTGCCACCTTATCGAAGTATTCGGATTTTTTGGATGGATCATATCCCGGCAAATCCTTAACCATAGCGTAAAAGATTGCATCAGGTCTTGCCTCTTTTACAGTGTCCTTACAGTGAATGCTTGTAATGAAGTTTTCGCTGTTTTTGGCAATGAACATTTTTCTTTGGGTGTATCTTTCCATTGACCCTCCAAACTCAGACAAATGCTCTTCATAGATGTTTAAGAGTGCACCAACCTTAAGCTTGAGTTCACCCATCAAACCTGCAGTACCGTGAGGAAGCTCCAATACAGCGATGCTGGATTTCTTTGGAATTCCTTTGATGATTCCATCAACAATTACTTCACTTACAAGGTTTTGGGTCATGGATGAACAGATCCATACCTGATGTCCAGCAGTTCTGAAGATTTCGGTTACCATATGGGTAGTGCTTGTCTTACCTACACTGCCTGTGATGCCGATGATGTCTATGTCAATGAAGCTGTCAGCCAATCTACCGAAGTCATCATTAGTGAAAACATCCAAATTAGCTTCTTTTATGATTTTGTAAGCGGGAGCATTTTCAGGCACAGTTGGAGATAAGTAAACTGTATCGATTCCATCAAGACTAGGTTCAAATACGCCTAAATCAAGTTCCACTCCTTCCTTTTCCATAAGTCTTAAAGTCTTTTGAACATCCATATGGAAGTCTTCTATCTTCTTTGGATCGGTTATCTTTACCGTGTGTCCAGCATAGTTTAATAATCTTGCAACAGGACGACCTGCATTTCCTGCTCCTACAACAATAACATTCATTAGTTTAACACTCCTTGAAGGGTTTATGTAATTTTATTTGAATTTTAAATTTCAATATTTAATTGATTAAAAATCGATTATAAATTGAATTTTTTTAATTTATAACTCAAGTAAATGATTCATAGATTTATATGATATTATTTATAATTCTTATATAACTTAAAGTTTATTAAAAAAGTTCACAAATATTAGAAACTTATAAAACCAAATCAATATTTCCAATTTTTTCAAATCCCTTATCAAAAGTCAATAATTTTAACCCATGGATATCTGATAAATAAACCAAAGAGGAATCAACATAACTCAAATTGTATTTTTGAGCATTATACTTTGAAAATAGTGAAAATACATTATAATTAAAATTATGCATATGAAACTCTTTAATCAATGTAAAATTATCAATCATATAGTTAAAAGACAAGTTTACCAGTTCCATATCATCAGTTTTCATTGCCAAAACAGTGAGAACTTCAGAAATGACAAGATTTGTGATGAAACAATGATTATTTAGGATATCTTTATTCTCAACAGCACGAGAATGGTTTAAATCATCTCTTCTAAATAATGCTATTAGATATGAAGAGTCAACCAATATTCTATTCATTCATACACTCTCCTTTTTAATTCTACAGAGCTGACCTTTTCACCGTCTTCAATTATTCCTATAACATCATCTAAAGTAACTTTCTTTCTGAAATTAACTTGAGGATTTCCCTCTTCATCAATCCCCCATTCAATAATGGTGTCTTCATCAATGTTGAACTGCTGTCTAAACTCTTTTGGAATGGCAGTTTGAAAATTTTTATAAAGTTTGGTGCTTGCAAGTATTTTCATGAAAATCATCTCCAATATATAATTGAATTCTGTTAATGATAAATTTATCTGTTATATTAATATTATCTGTTAAAAAAAATATATCTGCTTAAAATCCAGAAAAACTAAATGAAACTAAAAAAAATATACCTGTTTAAAATCCAGAAAAATTTATGAAAGAGTTAAAAATATGAAAAAAGAATCTATTTAAAAAAAATAAGAAGAAATAAAATAAGAATAATAAAAATAAGAAGAAATAATAAAAAATAGGGA
>JADLKP010000069.1 GCA_016838945.1 Methanobrevibacter sp. | reverse complement strand
TCTTTATATATGGGATATTATTAATATTAATATGCTTGATATAGTTAATTGTTTGAAGGTTGATGTAAAAATTTTATCAAAAAATTTTCATTTTTGGTAATGTGATTTTATAGTTTTATGAAATTATTTTTGGATAGTTTCTAATATTAATTGCAAAAATTAATATTCTTTTATTTTTTTGAAGATGGGTAAATTTGGAAGATACAGATCTCTCGCTCAATTTTTGAGATTTTAAGATTTTGGATCTCTCAAAAGTTTCTATTATTTCGCTATTTTTACCAACCATGAACTTTTAATTTGGTTAAACATTTAAAATTTATTATATATGGGCTAGATTTAAGCTAGATTTAAACTAGATATAAATGGGATGAATTTAAACAAACATCAACCTATCGCTTTTTTTATTTTCATCCCATCTATATCTAGTTTTTAACTAGATACTCGGTATGATAAACCAAGTTTACCATATCGATTTTAATAATATAATTATTAAAAAAAGGAGGACATTTTATCAATACTAAAATAATTAATTCGATCTTAATTATTTTGATATTATTCTGTTTAATATCTTTAGTTGGGACCGCTTCGGCGGAAGATATTTCTGATAATGTAATGATGTCGTATGACGACACAATTGATATATCGACGGAAAACTCTAATCTGCAAGAGATTTCAGATTTGAATTCAAATGATAATTCAAATGATATGTCAAACGAGATTTCGAACGCCGATGATACTGCTGATGATGCATCTGCAGATGCAATCACTGGTAGTTCATCAAAAGATAAGCTCGGTGCAAATAGACTTGGTGCAAGCCATACTTTCACTGGTTCAACCTTTGATGATCTTCAATTGTTTTTAAACTCTGGAGATATTCAAGACGGTGATACAGTGTACCTGGGAAACAGTACTATAACAAGCACTTGGCAACAATGGGATAATCCTGAAAAAGCTATAGAAATCAATGTTCCTAATTTAAAAATTTATGGTGGAACTGAAGATGACCCATATGCTTTTTCTACTTTATCTGCTTCTGCAGGCATTTTTAACATTGCCGCTTCAGGAGTTACCTTGTCTAATTTAATATTATTAAATGGTAAAGTGGGAAACAGTAGGGTATCCCCTACTACCATAGATGCACCTAACACTTCCTTTGAAAATTGTCTTTTTGAAGGCAATGGTGGTAAATCAGGCGCAGCTCTATATGGAACTACACAAGCTTCAGGAACTACTTTCACTAATTGTAATTTTACAAATAACAGAGGTGATTGGGGTGGAAACGGTGGTGGAGCCGTTTATTTAGAAAGTTCCGACAACACATTTACTGATTGTAATTTCAATGGTAACAGTGCCGGAAATGCTATTGGTGCACTCCGTTCTGGTTCAAATACCTTAATTGAAAATTGTAATTTTACTGGTAACAGTGCTCAAAGTTCTGGTGCCGTTTATTTAGATGGTGGAACTTCAACTATCACTAATTGTAATTTCATCAACAACCAAGGATCAAATGGTCCTGGGGGAGCTATTTACTTCAATGGTGATGAATTGAAAGTTAGCAATTCCAATTTTAATGGAAATCAAGCTAATGCTGCCGGTGCTGTTTACAGCTCTGGAGTTACTGAGTTAAGCAATTGTAATTTCACTCAAAACACTGCTGGTGCTATCTATAGTGGCGGTGACACTAAAATGACTGATTGTAATATTGTTAACAATCTTGGTCAGAATACTGCTACTGTCATTACTAATGGTGTTGCTACAGTAGAAAATTGTAATTTCACCAATAATGCTGTTGGTGGAATCTACAGTGCTTCAGGTGTTGACATAACTGATACCAACTTTGTAAACAATGGTGTTGGCAGTTATAATCAACAAGCTGTTGCAGCAGTTTACAGTGGAGGAAATTCCAAAATTAGAAATTCTAAAGTTGAAGGACATAATGGACAAAATACTGCTACTTTCATTAGTAATGGTGAAACTAATGTAGATAATTGTAATTTCACTAACAATGGATTAGGTGGTATTTACAGTTCTGGACACACTGAAATTAAGGATTCTAATTTCACTAATAATGGCCCTGGCAGTTATCGTGGTGTTAATTTAGGTGCAGTTTATAGTGGAAGCACTACTAAAGTTGATAACACTGTTTTCGACCAGAACAAAGCTCAAAATGGTGCTTTCGCTGGTATTAACAGTGTTGGAGATACTAAAGTAACTAAATCTAATTTCACTAATAATGATGGCGGAGCTATTTTCAGTGGTTCTGATGCAGAAATCTTCGACTGTATTTTTGATAACCATACTGGTACAAACATTATAGTTGATATTCAAGGAACTGGACATGTCAGTAATTCTAATTTCACAAATAACAATGTCTCAGGACAACTTGGTGGTACACTAAGAGTTGTAGGTGAAAACTCTAAAATTACTGACAGCATTTTTGAAAACAACACAGCTATTCGTTCTGCGGCAATATATACTTCTGGTGAAAATACCAAAATCGAAAATTGTAACTTCACCAATAACAATGCTACAAATGGTGATGGTGGAGCAATTTATGTTGAAGGTAAGAACACTCAAATAACTGAGTGTAATTTTTCAGATAATAATGCAAATAGTGGTGGTGCTATTTTTACTTACCAAGATGGCACTAATATAACCAATTCCAATTTCACCAATAATAGCGCTAAAAATTCTGGTGGAGCTATTTTCGTTGGTATGTTTATGTATGATACCAACATTGATAACTGTGATTTCACCAATAACAGTGTTGGTGAAGGATGGGGTTCCGGTGGAGCTATTTTCATTTCTGAAGATTGTATGGATTCCACTATAACCAATTCCAATTTCACAGGAAACACTGCTCCTAACGGTGGTGCAATCAGTACTACAGGAGATCATACAGTTATCGAGAACGCTAGCTTTGAAGATAACAATGCTACTAGAAGTGGTGGAGCTATCTACTCCAATTCTGTAGGAAATGAAGTTCGTTTTGCCAACTTTACCAGCAACAATGCTGGTGATGGTGGTGCTATCCAATTAGGTGGTAATAATAACGATTTCGACATTGAACATACTGTCTTTAAAGACAATTATGCTCACGCTACCAAAAATGGTCATTACTATATTGATGATGAAGGTAATGGAATTCCTGCTTATGATGGCGGAAATGGTGGTGCAATCAATTCAGAAAGTCACACTGAGGTTAATCATAATATTCTTAATGTAACTTTCATTAACAACACTGCAGATAAATCTGGTGGTGCTGTAAAACACCATTCAAACTGGACATTTGTCGATTGTGTTTTTGAAGACAACTCTGCAAATCCAAACGACAATAAGTTATTTGCAAGTGATGAAATTGTTTTTGGTGGAGGAGCACTTTGGTGTTGTGATGGATTAACCACAATAACAAATACTAATTTCACCAATAACAATGCAACCTATGGTGGTGCAATTAGAGGAGCAGTCAATGCAAAAGACTGTACATTCGATCAAAATACTGCTTTCGATGGTAACGGTGGTGGTATTGACATGACTATCGATGGTACAGTTTTCCCTACCCTCAGTTCTGTTGTAAGTATACAAGATTGTATTTTTACTGATAATGAGGCAAAAGGGGAATATGCTCCTAGAGGTGATGCCAAAGGTGGTAAATCACAAGGTGGTGCAATTCACAGTTATAAAATTGAAGGTATGGTAATTGACAATATTACATGTACCGGAAACACTGCTTTTAGAGGCGGTGCAATCGACCTTTATGAAATGAATTTCACTACAATCTCAAATTCAAAATTCGAAGAAAATGAAGCTACCCTTGGTGGTGGAATTGCTGTTGTAGGTGACAACTGTAACTTTACAAACCTCACCATGTCATACAATGTTGGAAATGATGGCGAATATGATGATGGTCATGAGTATCTTGACGGTCAAGGTGGAGGTATTTGGGTAAACGGTTCAAATACTCGCTTTGAAAATTCAACTCTAGACAATAACATGGCTACCTATGGTGGTGGAATCATGTCTCTAGGGGATGATGGTGCCTTTATAAACAACACCCTTACAGAGAATATGGCTGCTATGGGTGGTGCTATAGCCGTTGACAGTGGTGATGATGATCCTCAAGCTGAGAATATTACTTTCTTCAACAACACCATTCAGGAAAATTATGCTTTCCTTGGTGGTGGAGGTGTATTCGTTCAAGGGGATGATGTTAATTTCACTGACAATGATATTTCATATAACGAAGCTACTACTGGTGGAGCTTTCTGGGTATATGGAAATAATTTATATGTGGAAAACCTCACTTCCATTGAAAATACAGCCCAAAACGGTGGTTCATCTGCTGTTTACTCCTGTGACGGTTTAGTTGTCAAGAACTCCACTTTCATAGGAAATACTGCTACTGGTAGAATAGAGAATAATAGGGGATTAGGTGGAGCTTTCCACCTTTCTGATGCTACAAATGTAGATATTCAAGCTAATTTCTACAACAACACAGCAATCAACGGTTCCGCTATATATTCTGAAAAAACAACTGGAGTATTTATTCATGATTCTGATTTCGTGGATAACCAAGCTTACTCCTATTTCTTAAATATTTCTCCTGAGAACAACACTGTGCTTTCTCAAAATGAAGCATTCAATATAAGTGTTACTCATATAGGAGGAGACAATATTATTAATGCTATCTATAACGATGGTGGCAGCAATGATATTGGATTTACAAATGTTACTTATCCATTCCTAACTGTGGATGGACAAGAAATTATAAGAAATACAAATGATGGAAAAGACCCAACTGAAGTTATTCACCCTGTAATGGGCGTGGAAAACAGTGATAACGGTAATTTATTATACCAAGATGATTTGGAGAACAATCAAATCATAAATGTTCTAGTTAAAGATAAAAATGGTAATCTCGCTAAAGACATAAATGGAAGAGATTTGAACTTCACTGGTTTAAAATCTGACATTTGGGGTACAGTTACTGAACTTATTCCTGGTTTAGCTCCTGGAAAATACTATGTAGAAGCTGCACACCCTGAAGATACATATTATAAAGAGATTTATAATTTAACCATTCTTAAAATAGGTCCTACTGATTTGGAAATCAATAAGACTGTTAGCAATCAAACCTGTAATGTTTCAGATTTAGTGGATTGGAATGTTACTACCGTAAACAACGGTCCATTCGATGCTTTAAACACTACTATAAGTGATTTATTGCCAAACGGCCTTAATTTAACCAATTTGACATTTAGTTTCTATGATGAAAACAAAACATTATGGACAAACGGTACTCTAGATATAAATACCAATACTTTGACATACAGCGTATACAATGAGACCGGTGACACTTGGATTAATGGAACAGCTATTTATGATGCTTCCACCAATACATGGACCTATTATGTTGTCAATTTAGGCAACAACACTTTCACATACGATGTCTTCAACCCATCATATTTCACTGACATGTTCGGTGATGTAACTTATGATGCAAGTACTCAGGCTTATAATTTCGTACATATAGCTTATAATAATGGCACTGGAAATTGGTCATATTATAATTTAGATTATAATGGCGAAAATGTAACCTACAGTATTTTCAATGAAACCTATTTCATTGATGTATTCGGTCAAGCAAGATATGATGAACGTAGCGGCAAATGGGTATTCAATAAAATCGCATATGACCCTGTTACCGGCAACTGGTCCTATAATATATTAACATATAACAGAAAGGACTATACTTATACAGTTTTCGATCCAGATTACTTCTCTACACTCTTTGGTGATTACAGCCATAATGAAGGAAGTAGCATTTGGATTTATAAAAACTTAAGCTATAATGAGGCTACCGGAAATTGGTCATATTACACTTTCTATGCAAATGGGAAAACCATAAACTATGGTGGTTTCAATGAATCCTACTTCTTAGATGAATTAGGCCCAGCATATTACGATGAAAGTACTCATACTTGGGTATTTAGAAACATTACCTATAATGAAGATACTGGTAATTGGTCATATCACACATTAAGATACGATGGAACCAATTACGTTTACGGTGTTTTCAATGAGACTTATTTCATTGATAGTTTCGGTGATGTTGTCTATGATGAAAGCACTCATTCCTATGTTTACAAAGACCTTTTCTATGATGTAATTGAAGAAACATGGAACAATTACCTCATCAAATGGAATGGTCAAAACATAACTTACGGTTCTTTCAAACCAGAGTATTTCACTGATATCTTTGGTGAAGCTACTTATGATGGAAGTGGTAATTGGGTTTACAGAAACATTAGTTACAATGAGAATAGTGGCAATTGGAATTATTATGTTTTCTATTTCTTAGACAATGGCGATGACCATAAAGTAACTTACAGCACTTTCAATCCTGACTACTTTACTGATCTCTTTGGTCAATACTACTTTGATGAAGGAAGTAACAGTTGGATTTATGAAAATGCAAGTTATAATGTAGGTACTGGCAATTGGATTGTCAATGGAATTCAGCAAGAGCCTAAATTAATTACTATGGCTCCTCAAAAAGTTGTCTTAGGCCCTAATAACACTACTGTAAAACCTGATTATAAAGAATTAAGCCCTAACTTTGTTAGTATGGAACCAGAGCACTACACATTTGAACCATTTAAAATTACTTTAAGTATGAATGACACTTCCGAAGGAAAGAGGATTGCTTTATTTATCAGTAATTTAACTGAAGATTCAAGTGTTGTAATGAATTTGGTTACTAATGTAACTAGGCCTGGAGAATACCTTAATTTAGCGAATGTTACTACAGACAGTCCCGAACGTAATTACACTAACAACTTTGCTAACAATACTACTAAAG
The DNA here is from genome assembly GCA_016838945.1 of Methanobrevibacter sp. Taxonomy (GTDB): domain Archaea; phylum Methanobacteriota; class Methanobacteria; order Methanobacteriales; family Methanobacteriaceae; genus Methanobrevibacter. The sequence goes on along the minus strand of JADLKP010000069.1, from coordinate 2,668 downwards.
CTATCGCAGATAGTTCTATAGAAGTTATTAAAATAGCAAATGATGACTTTGTTTATGTAGGCAATGAAACCAGTTTTACTATTGTTGTTATTAACAGTGGAGGTTCTACATTGACTAATGTTAATGTAACTGATACTGACTTTAGCAATGGTTTAGAATTCAATGATGTTTGGACTGATCCAAATAATAATTGGACTTATCATGGAAATGGATATTGGACTTTAAATAATCCACTTCCAGCAGGTGAAAATGCAAGCTTTACTGTTTACTTCAATGTTACCACTAATGGTACTTTGGTAAACAACGTAACTGCTAATTCCACTGAAACCAATGAAACTAATGCAACAAACAAAACTAAGGCTTTCTTGCCTAATATGACTGTACAAAAAATTACTGTTGACAATGTGACTTATGTCGGTAATAATACCAGTTTCATTATTGTTGTTACCAACACTGGTGACTGCAACTTGACTGGTGTTTATGTTGTAGATGATGACTACAACCGTACTGGTTTAAGTTATATTGGTTATGAGAATAGTACTGATTATAAATGGAATTATACTGATGGTAAATGGTTCTATGATGGTGTTCTTGAAGTTGGCCAATCTGCTAATTTCACTGTTAACTTTACTGTTATCGGTACTGGTGTTTTAGTAAATAATGTTACTGCAGGTTCTAACGAATCTAATGAAACCAATGGTACTAATAACACTACTGCTTATGCTCCTAACATGACTGTACAAAAAATCAGTGTAGATAAAGTTGTATTCGTAGGAAACAATACTAGTTTCATTATTGTTGTTACCAATACTGGTGACTGTAATTTAACTGGTGTTTATGTTGTTGATGATGACTACAACCGTACTGGTTTAAGTTATATTGGTTATGAGAATAGTACTGATTATAAATGGAATTATACTGATGGTAAATGGTTCTATGATGGTGTTCTTGAAGTTGGCCAATCTGCTAATTTCACTGTTAACTTTACTGTTATCGGTACTGGTGTTTTAGTAAATAATGTTACTGCAGGTTCTAACGAATCTAATGAAACCAATGGTACTAATAACACTACTGCTTATGCTCCTAACATGACTGTACAAAAAATCAGTGTAGATAAAGTTGTATTCGTAGGAAACAATACTAGTTTCATTATTGTTGTTACCAATACTGGTGACTGTAATTTAACTGGTGTTTATGTTGTTGATGATGACTACAACCGTACTGGTTTAAGTTATATTGGTTATGAGAATAGTACTGATTATAAATGGAATTATACTGATGGTAAATGGTTCTATGATGGTGTTCTTGAAGTTGGCCAATCTGCTAATTTCACTGTTAACTTTACTGTTATCGGTACTGGTGTTTTAGTAAATAATGTTACTGCAGGTTCTAACGAATCTAATGAAACCAATGGTACTAATAACACTACTGCTTATGCTCCTAACATGACTGTACAAAAAATCAGTGTAGATAAAGTTGTATTCGTAGGAAACAATACTAGTTTCATTATTGTTGTTACCAATACTGGTGACTGTAATTTAACTGGTGTTTATGTTGTTGATGATGACTACAACCGTACTGGTTTAAGTTATATTGGTTATGAGAATAGTACTGATTATAAATGGAATTATACTGATGGTAAATGGTTCTATGATGGTGTTCTTGAAGTTGGCCAATCTGCTAATTTCACTGTTAACTTTACTGTTATCGGTACTGGTGTTTTAGTAAATAATGTTACTGCAGGTTCTAACGAATCTAATGAAACCAATGGTACTAATAACACTACTGCTTATGCTCCTAACATGACTGTACAAAAAATCAGTGTAGATAAAGTTGTATTCGTAGGAAACAATACTAGTTTCATTATTGTTGTTACCAATACTGGTGACTGTAATTTAACTGGTGTTTATGTTGTTGATGATGACTACAACCGTACTGGTTTAAGTTATATTGGTTATGAGAATAGTACTGATTATAAATGGAATTATACTGATGGTAAATGGTTCTATGATGGTGTTCTTGAAGTTGGCCAATCTGCTAATTTCACTGTTAACTTTACTGTTATCGGTACTGGTGTTTTAGTAAATAATGTTACTGCAGGTTCTAACGAATCTAATGAAACTAACGGTACTAATAACACTACTGCTTATGCTCCTACATGACTGTACAAAAAATCAGTGTAGATAAAGTTGTATTCGTAGGAAACAATACCAGCTTTATTATTGTTGTTACCAACACTGGTGATTGCAACTTGACTGGTGTTTACGTTGTTGATGATGATTATGACCATACTGGTTTACAGTATGTTGGATATGAGAATAGTACTGAGCATAAATGGAATTATACTGATGGTAAATGGTTCTATGATGGTATTCTTGAAGTTGGCCAATCAGCTAATTTCACTGTTAACTTTACTGTTATCGGTACTGGTGTTTTAGTAAACAATGTTACTGCAGGTTCTAACGAATCTAATGAAACCAACGGAACTAACAACACAACCGCTTACGGACCAGCCATGACTGTTCAGAAAATCACTGTTGACAATGTGACTTATGTCGGTAATACTACCAGCTTTAAAGTTGTTGTCACTAACACTGGTGACTGCAATTTATCTGATGTTGTTGTTACTGATGTTGATTTCAGTCAAGGTTTAGAGTTCAATGGTGTT
>JADLKP010000353.1 GCA_016838945.1 Methanobrevibacter sp. | reverse complement strand
ATTGTGAAGTTGTAGGCTCCTCATTTGTATCCCAATATGCTGGAGAGTTTTTGGAAGCTATTGTATTTGCCTTATGTTTGATTAATTTCATTAAACCAATGTTTTACGAAACGAAAAACAGACTCACATCGTATCCCTTCAGTTTTTCATTAGCATAAATTTCTACAACGATATCTTGGTTCTCTTTCGCATCATTAACAACTACTCTTAAATTAGCAGGTTCTCCTAGCATTTTTGTTTCATTTTCTTCATTATATGGATTTTGATTAGTTGTATTAAGATTATTAATTTCCCTATCGCAGTTATTGGAAATATTGTCGATTACATTGATAGTGCTATTGTTGGTGATATTTGTAATGTTTTTGCTTTCATTAGTGATGTTTATGGTTCTATCAACAGTATCATTTATGATTTCAGTTTTATCTATGTCTGATGTATCTTTAGTTAAATCTATTGCACTTAAAGGTGCTAAGCAAAATAATGTAATAATGAAGACACAACATAATTTTAAAATTGCCCTTCTCATTTAAAAATCCTCTTAAAATTATTGTTATTGTGAAAAATAAAATATTATATCTTTTAATAATATTCGATTATAAATTTTAAATTAAGGACATATAATGATTTTAGCATGTAAGTGCTTGCTTGCATTCTGATTTGAATTAAATTAATTTAAATCGCTTTTTAAAATTAAATATGATTTTTTTATTCAGTTTAATTTGCTTAAATTAGTCCATTAAACAATAGTTTTACGAAACCTTTAAATATCATAATTTTTTTTTATTATCAAAGCAAATTATCACGTGCTTACATTTTTTTATCTGCCTATTTGCTCTTATTTTTTGATATAAATCTCTTATTTGTCTTATTTCCAAATGTAAGTAAGTGCTTGCATTCGGAAAGCTTTATATATGGCTTAAAATAGAGTAATGGTAGGTGTAAAATGTTATTTCCTAATTCCAGGGGTTAAGAAATAAGATTTTATTCCCAATTACAGATTCAAGGAATGATTAGATGAACAGACTTTTATTAATTTCTATTAGTTTACTAATTTTTATAATAGGTATTGGCTGCGCAGCTGCAGCTGATTTAGATAGTGGAATTGCTGATTCCTGTGGATTAGGTCCACACGATCACGTTTTTTCTGATGATGGCCAAGTTTCTATCATATGGAACGGAGACAAACGCGTATTCACACAAAAAGACAACAAAGACTCCATCATATGGAACGGAGACAAACGCGTATTCACACAAAAAGACAACAAAGACTCCATCATATGGAACGGAGACAAA
>JADLKP010000068.1 GCA_016838945.1 Methanobrevibacter sp. | reverse complement strand
ATAAATATATATTCATAATAAATATATATTCATAAGGATATCTTATAAGATATCTCATAATGGGATTAATTTTCAATATAAAAATGATTTAAGGAGAGAATAAATGGCTAGGCCAAAGATAGAAAGGAGAATTGTGAAAAAACCTGATTACACTTGCCTAAAGCATGGAGATGTTCTGGAAAATGATCAAGAGCCGATTGAAATGAATCTTGATGAATTTGAAGCAATCAGATTAGGTGATTATCACAACATAAAGCAGAAAGAGGCTGCAGAATTGATGGGAATATCACAGCCGACATTCCACAGAATCATCAACTCTGCAAGAAAGAAGACTGCCATGTCTTTAATTGAAGGCAAGAAGATTGAAATAAACAATGAGAACTTTCAAGCAGAAGAAAAGGTATATCTCTGCAAGGATTGCGGATTTCAATGGAACAACCCCAAAAAGGAATACTCAAACTGTCCAGACTGCAAGTCTCAAAACATTGAAATAATCAAGAATGATTTGGAAATCAAGTCATCTGCTCCGCAAATCTTCAACGTTCCTGAACCTTCAAAATATCCTTTGAATGAGAGACGTTCATTTGGAGGGTCTGGAAGCGGAAGAGGACCATCAAAAGCATGCGAATGTCCCAACTGCGGTTATATAGCAGAGAAAATTAGAGGATTTCCATGCAGAAATTTAAAATGTCCTGAATGCGGAACACCATTATGTGGTTCAAATCTAAGGAAAAAAGCTAATTAATACTAATATAAAAATCGATAGAAATATGTAAAAATATCAAAATTTATATTAATAATATCGTCTATAAATAATATACATATAAATTAATAAATTATTTTTATATAATAATAAGATTAATTTATAATAATCTTTATATAAATTTAAATAAATTTTAAAATAAAAAAATCATAATTACAATATTATCAAGGTGGGCTTATGTCTTTCATAACTTTAAAAAATATTAATAAGTCATTTAATGGGGAACCAGTTCTTAAAGATATTAATTTAACTATAGAAGAAGGTTCTACCTTAGGTATTCTCGGTAGAAGTGGTAGTGGAAAATCTGTTTTAATCAACATGCTAAGAGGAACTAAAGAATATGCTCCAGACAGCGGACAAGTACTCTTTAACTTGGCAATATGTGAAAATAAAAAATGCTTGCATGTTGAACCTGCTTCAAAAGCTGGCGAAAAATGTCCAGAATGTGGAGCTGAATTGAAAGCTAAGGAAATCGATTTTTGGAATGCTGGCAGATTGGAAAAGGCTGCAATCAGAAGAAGAATTTCCATCATGCTTCAAAGAAACTTTGCATTATATGACGAACAAAGCGTAATTGAAAACGTATTGAATGCAATGGGTGACGAAGGCAGATACGAAGAAGAGAACATTTACAACGCTATCGACTTATTGGAAATGGTTCAAATGAGCCATAGGGTTACCCACATTGCTCGTGACTTAAGTGGAGGAGAAAAACAAAGAGTTGTACTTGCAAGACAATTGGCTAAAAACCCAATGTTGCTTTTAGCTGACGAACCAACAGGTACCTTAGACCCACAAACCGCTGAAAAACTTCACCAAACCTTGATTGAAGGGGTAAAAAATGAAGGAATCAGTATGGTTATCACTTCCCACTGGCCAGAAGTTATGAACCAATTAGCTGACGATGCAATATGGTTAGACAAAGGAGAAATAATTGAACATGGCCACCCAGATGTCATCGTTCCAAAATTCCTTGAAACCGTCCCTCAAGCTGAACAAGTGGAAAAAGTTGAGCACACCGAAGAGATAATTAGAGTAAAAGACATTAAGAAACATTACTACTCAATTGAAAGAGGAGTGGTTAAAGCTGTAGACGGTGTAAGCTTAACAATCAATCAAGGAGAAATCTACGGTATTGTAGGGCTTAGTGGATCCGGTAAAACCACCTTAACCAGAATGATGATTGGTTTGACTGAACCAAGTGCTGGAGAACTTGAAATCAAATTAGGTGATGATTGGATTGACATGAAAAAACCAGGCCCATTAAACAGAGGCCGTGTAACTCCATACTTAGGTTTATTACACCAAGAATACTCCTTATACCCTCACAGAGACATTTTAGGAAACTTGACTGATGCTATCAGTTTGAACTTGCCAGCAGAATTTGCAAAAATAAAAGCAGCACATATTCTTGAAACCGTAGGATTTGAAAAGGAAAAATCCATGAGCATATTATCCAAATGGCAAGATGAGTTAAGTGGAGGGGAAAGACACAGGGTAGCTCTTGCACAAGTGTTAATCAAGGAACCTAACATTGTCGTATTGGATGAACCAACAGGTACTATGGACCCAGTTACAAGAATCATTGTAACCAATTCCATCTTAAAGGCAAGAGATGAATTGGACCAAACCTTTGTAATCATTTCTCACGATATGGATTTCGTATTGGATGTTTGTGATAAGGCAAGCTTAATGAGAGGAGGAAAACTTCTCAGTACTGGAACCCCAGAAGAAATCGTTGCAGAATTAACTGGTGAAGAAAAAGCGGATATGATCAAAGACCACTAACTCTTTTTCTTTTCTTTTTTTATTATTTTATTTATTCACTATTTTTCTATAATGCTCTTTAAAGATTTTAATGAAAACATAATCATAACTATTTTAAACATTAACAAATATAATTAAAAAATTATATTAATATAAACAAACAAAATATTTATGTTACATTAATAATCCGATTATTAATTAGAATATTAATTAGGATATTAATTAGATATCCATAATATTATTTAGAATTTTAATTAGAATATTAATTAGATATCAATAATATTAATCAGATTATTAATTAAAAAAATCAACATTTTCTATTATTATCATTTAAAAATTAGAGGAAAAACTATGGTATGGGAAGATTCACCGTCACATATTTGTAGAGGAGGAGATGTAAGAGGACTCGCATTCTGTTGTCCTCCAGTTAAACCTTGCCCTATTATGGGAGCTTTAAAGGAAGTTGGATTGACTCCTCAAGAATTCTTAGACATTAAGCAAAAATTTGCAAGCGAAACTAGATTAGGGGAAGGGCCAGCAACCTGTTTTGGCTCACTCGTATGGTGCTGTAAAACTTCAAAACCTTGTCCTTTAAGAGACATGACCTTAAACCAAATCGGCATGAGCGAAGAGGAATATATGGACCTTAAAAAACAATTGTCTGAAGTAATCTTAAGTGCAGGAACCCCTCCTACATCAAATGAAGCAGTATTCGCACTTTCACAAACCTTTGACATCAGTGAAGCTGAAGCTGAAAAGGTACTTGCAGACTGTAACAATGACTTAAGAATGGCTGTAAAATTACTTAAATTAAAACAATTAGAAGAAAAATAAAATTTTAATCAATCATAATCCAATCTAAAAATCAATTGAAAAAATTTAACCAATAAATCCAATCCAAAACCAATTGAATAAAAGTAACTTTTAACCAATCATAATCCAATAAATAATTGAATAAAAATAAATGATGTGATAATATGGGATTGACTTCTCTTTTCTTTGAAGTGGAAAACAAGAATGTTTTTATTTTAGGTACTGGAGAAGTGGCTACAAGAAGAGCACATCGCTTTTTGGATAAAGGTGCCAATGTCATATTGGCAGGAAATTCAATTGATGAAGAATTAACTAAAAAAGGAGCTATTTTAACACCTTTAAAAGACCTTGATGAAATGGTTAAATGGAGCGACATAGTGATTACCGCAAGCGGTGATGAAAAGCTATGCGAATACATTGCATCAATCAGTCAAGGAAAATTGATAAACAGGGCAGACAAACCTGAAGAGGGAAATATAATAGCACCTACAAGTTTCTTGATAGATGATATAGAGATATCCATTTTTACAAATGGGCAAAGTCCTTTAATGGCAAGAGAACTTAGAAAAAAGATACAAACCATCATTACAGAAGAGGATATTCTTGAAATAAAACTTCAAGATCATGCAAGAAAGATTCTGAAGGAAAAAATAGATGACCAAAAGGTTAGAAGGGAATGCCTTGAGACTATCTTGAATAACGATGAAATAAGGAATTGCCTAAAGGAAAAAAGATTGGATGAAGCAAAAGGACTTGTGGAAAATCTCATTAACTCAAACTTATCATAAAAAATTCATATCCAAATATCATTAAATAAAGGAGAATCAAAATTGATAATCAATATACGTGTAGACCATACCCTTGCAGACATAGAGACTATGGAAAAGGTATCAAAAGATTTAAAAGACTTATTTTCTACTTTAAAAGAACAGATTGATATTAAAGAGTATATTGAAATCAATACATGCAACAGATATGAATATTTCCTTTATACTGATGAATGCATTGATTTGGACTTGGATTGTGAAAACAAATATATCATAATCCAATATAGGGATGATGCAGTATTGCATTTATTCCGAATGACTTCCGGTCTGGAATCCATGATCATTGGTGAAGACCAGATATTAGGCCAAGTTAAGGATTCCAAAAGAAAAAGCGAAAGGGAAGGCCACTGCGGCAAGAAATTGGATGCTGTTTTCACAAAGGCGATCCATGTTGGTCAAGTTGTAAGAAACAAGACCAAAATCAACCAAGGATCCATTTCCATTGGTTCCGCAGCAGTTGACCTTGCAGAAGAGCATCTTGGAGACTTGCAAGACAAAAATGTTCTTGTCATTGGAGCAGGAAAGATGGGAACCCTTGTTGCAAAGGCATTGGCTGAAAAGAACCTAAAAGCTATTTTTGTTGCAAACAGAACATACTATAAGGCAGTCAAATTAGCTGAAGAGCTTGAAGGTGAAGCAATACTCTTTGATAACTTAGAAGAAAAATTGCTCAATGCTGACCTTGTAATCAGTTCCACTGGAGCTCCCCATGCAATTATCAACAAAAAAAGATTATTAAGGGTATTTGATGAACAAATCCCGAAAAAGATGATTTTCATTGACATTGCAAATCCAAGAGACATTGAAGATGACATTAAGGAGATAGGCATAGACCTGTTTAACATTGATGACTTAAGGGGAATTGCAGAAAAAAATAAGAAGCTTCGTGAGAAAGAAGTCATTGAAGCGGAAAAGATCATCGGAAGTGAGTTTGATTTACTTAAAGAATCCTTCAATTTAATTGAAATAAATTCATTACTTGGTAATTTAAGAGAGTCTATGGAAGAGATAAGACAGCGTGAAAGCCAAAAAGGCATAGTTAAACTAAATGCGGTAGATGCAAAGGACATAAAAACCATAGATAAGATGACTCAGTCCATAGTCAACAAAATATTTTATGATATTTCAGAAAACATAAGAAAAACAGCTAAAAACAACGACGAAGATATCATAAAAATATGTGAAATGATTTTAGAAATAGATAAAAACTAAATTTTGAAAAAAATATAAAACCAAAAGATTAAAAAAATAGATAAAAATTCAAAATAATAAAAAAAATAAGGATGTTGATTATTCAAACATTCCTTTAACTTCTTCTTTTTTATACTTATTAACATCCAATGCAAAATAAACATCATCCATTGTAACTTTTTCTTTATCATTTATAATTGCATTATGAAGAGCAGTCTTCAATATCTTTTCCTTTATGTCCCTGCCGGACATTCTTTTGGAAAGCTTCACCAATTTTTCAATATCCAAATCATAATCCATTGGGAAGGTATTGAGGTTTAGCTCAAAAATTTCTCTTCTTTCTTCATCATTTGGCAACTTGAATTCAATTTCCTCTTCAAAACGACTTCTGATTGCAAAATCGATTGAAGATGGATTATTGGTTGCTGCAATTGTTACGACACCATCATTAGGATTGATTCCGTCCATCTCAGTTAAAAGGGAATTTACGATTTCAGAAACATCCCCCCTTAATGATTGGAAAGATCTGTGTAATGCGATTGCATCAATCTCATCAATGAAAATCAGAGATGGGGTTGATTTGAGTGCAGTTTCATATAAGTCATGAATCTTATTTGCTGCATCACCAACATGGTCTCCGATTAAAGAGGTTGCCTTAACCAAGAATAAGTTGATGTTCAATTCATTTGACAATGCCTTTGCAAGCATGGTTTTTCCAGTACCTGGAAGACCATAGAACAGAACATTCTTAGGAGCCCAATTACCAAACTTCTCTGGGTCTTGAAGATATTTGTAAATGAGTTTTGATTTCTTTTTGGCATTTTCCTGACCTACAACATCATCAAAGAAAACATTGGATTTTACTCTTTTTATTGAATCCACCTTTTCCACATCTGGAATGACAATCTTGATTGAAGTGTTTTCTCCAATAACAGAGTCTTCAGGATATGCAGTTATGATCTTAAATGCAAAATCTGGTATGATCTTTTGGTCAAAAAGATAGGAACCAGTTCTAACTGATGTGCCGCTCCACTGGTCTATAGCATACTGTTCAAAAAGCACCTTATCAGATATTTCCAAATTAGGCCCTTCCAATAGACCAAAATTAAAAGGATAGCCTGCAGTTTCCAATACAAGAACTTTGGTTTCATTCTCACTATAAGCAGTTTTGCTTATGATGGAAACTTCTGGTTTCTTTTTATTTGTACTTTTATTTTCAGATTTCACATTTATCACATCAAATTAAATGTTTAAAATAATTAAAATTTTTTATTATTGTTTAGATTACTTAATATATTATTAACATTATTTAAATATTTTCATAAAGGAATTAAGTTTTAAAATTTTAAAGAGATTTATAAAATTTTTTAAGGAATTTGCCTAAAATAATCTAAATCAGAGCATCATAAAGCTGTTTCATTCTTAAGGCATCCTGGTCGATTAAAGGAGTTTCACAAATGATGGTGGCTTTCCAATCATTTTCAATCAGATTCAAAAGCAAATCCTTGATATATGGACCATACGCATCATCTTCAGCTAAAGTGTGATGCTTCTTTTCACCCTTATCAGTATACTCGATTGTGGTGAAATGACAGTGAAGCCTATCGATATCCAGATTGTCTTCAAGCTTTGAGAATATGCAATTGTAATCCTCTTTCTTATTCAAGATTCCTCTTCCCCTTGCATGGACATGTGCAAAGTCGATTGTAGGCTCGAAGTGATCAAAGCTAGCACACATTTCAATGATCTCATCAATGTTTCCTAATTGGGAACGTTTTCCAGTTGTTTCAGGTGCAAAAGTGAAGTTTTCAATTCCTTCCTCTTCACATCTTTCAAGAAGTCTTGTGTATGTCTTTTTAGCCAGATCCATACAGACTTCAGGTTTCCTGCCTGAATAAAATCCTGGATGGAATACAAGTCTATATGCACCCATGAATTCTCCAACTTTTGCAGATTGAACCAATCTGTCTATTGTGCTATCGATCTTTTCTTCCTCTTTAGAACAGACATTAACATAATAAGGACAATGCATAGACATTAGGACTCCATTTTCATCTGCAGATTCCCTAAGCTTAAGTGCAGAGGATTCTCCAATTCTCACACCATAAGTGGACTGGTATTCAAATGCATATAATCCTAAAGGTCCTAAGAATTCTGGAGACTCATGGGCCTTTCCATTAAAATCTATTGGTTTTCCAGCTGGACCAAAAATAACCTTATCTTTCATAAAAACACCATTAATAATTAAAAATGATAAAATATAAAAAAATGAAATTAAAATAAATTAAATAGAAATAATGAATTTTTTTGATTTAGAAAAAAAGTAAGAAAATTAAATAGAATAGTTCTATTTAATTAATTATTATCTGAAATTATAGTGATTTATAAAATTCCCATAGCTTTGTTGGTTTTAGCAATGGATTTTTCATTATCAGATTCCATTTCCAACATTGCACGTATAGCATCTACATTTTCAGGCACTACATCAGATTCTTGGTGTACTGCTTGCATGTAGAACAATTCATTTCCTACTACGTTGATGGATTCTTTCCATACAGGAATTTCGTATAAATCGTTTCTGCTTCTTCCTAAATCTTTAGCATATTCCATAAGTGCTGCAGTTGAGTCAAGGCCTGCTGCCACTTCAACCACCATAACTCTGGAACGTTTTTCAAGTACATCAATTACTTCATCATTGCTAACTTCATTGCCAATTTCAACCATAAGGTTATGTTGGTGCATTAAAGTGGTAGGAACGAGTAAAGCCATTGTGGTAACGTCAATACCTTTCATTACAGTCTGTACATCAGGACCGTGGTGAGAAGGTACTTTTGGAGGGTTAGGTACAATAGCGTTGATAGGGCCTTTTTTAATTTCAGAGGGGTCAGATCCTCTTCTAACCATTACAGCACGAACTTTTTTAATGTCAACTAATGGATTGAGAGTGTGTAAGGTACGGGTTAAACCGGTAGTGTTACAGGATACTACTCTTGCATAGTTTGCACCATATGAATCATCATAGTTAGAGAAGGAGTTGAAGGATAATCCAGTTAATTCATGATCTTCTCCACCTTGGTAAATAGCTTTTACACCTGCTTTTTTATACATTTCAAGGTTTTGAGGTCCGATGTTTCCAGGAGTACAATCAACAACAATATCTGCTTCCTGAACCATATCTTCAACAGTACCTGCAATTTCAATTCCTGCTTCTTTAAAGAGACCCTCCCTTTCTGGAATTCCAATGTATAAAGGGTATCCCTTTTCTTCTACAGCAGTTTTTGCTTCAAAGTTAGGCCTAGTTTTACTTACACCAATAACTTTCATATCATCTTGAGCAGCTACAGCATCAGCTACTCTTTTACCAATAGTTCCAAATCCATTAATAGCTACAGATTTCATTTTTAAACTTCCTTAAAGAATATTAAAATTTATAAAAAATCAATTCAATGATTATATAATTTAAGTTTTATTATTTAATCTATATATAATTTAATATTCAATCCAAAAAAAGTAGCTTAAAAGAAGAAATAAAGTAATAGAATATTTGTTTTATTCTAATAAAACTATACCATAACAGAAATAGCTGTTATTTTCTTCATCTATTCCCAAAACATCATATCCATTATTTTCAATGGTCTTATGAATATCCACACCGCATGCTTCACCAGATGGGCGAGCCTCATTTGGATACTTGCACTTTTCCAAATCACATTCTTCTCCTTTGGAATTGCAGACCATACATGGTCCAGCACCCATTCCAAAGGCTTTATAATAACCGAAATGAGCACAGCAATTCTCAATATCCACGGATATTTTAGAGATTCCTCCAATATCATCTTCAAGAGAAGCCAAGCTGATTTCAAATAAAATGGCTGTCTTATAAGAATTTACCATTCCTAGAAATTCCTCTGCTTTTGGAGTATAAGGCGGACATACAAGTGTTTTACCGTAGTTAGGGCACCCATATTGACATTTTAATCTTGTCCATGGCTCAACTACAATAGTGCTTGTGTCAATATATTCAAATTTAAAACCTTTATAATCCTTTGTTATTTTTTTAATCTCTTCTGTTAATTCAAATAAACTAATCATAAAATCACCCAAAATTTTAAAAAATATCATCTTGATTAAGGGTCATTTAAATAAATTTTGAATTGCTTCATTAATAAAATTTTTTAAAATATTTAAAAAAATAAAAATGGTTTAAGAAAAA
>JADLKP010000352.1 GCA_016838945.1 Methanobrevibacter sp. | reverse complement strand
AAAAAAAAAAAAATAAATAAAAAAAGTAAAAAGTAAAAAATAAAAGAATAATTAATTATAAGCTTTTACTGAGCCAGTTGCTCTTGAAAATTCTTCAAATAATTGATCCAATTCATCGTCAGATTCTGTTTCCAATTTGGTTATGTTAAGAATCAATTCTTCAGATAACTTATCCAAACCTTTGATTATTGAATTCAAGACCAAAAGCTTATTCTTTAATTCATCTTCTACTTTTGTACTGTATTCATTACTCATTTCGAGAATATTGTATCCTGCATTCAATTGACTGTAGAATGTTTCATGAGAATCATCAACTACCCTTTTGAACCTATTGTAAGTCAATTGAGGAGGAGCAAATCTTTTTTCAATTAACTCCATTGCATTCTTCTCTTTTTGAGGATAGATTTCTTCCAATTCCTTGAACTGCTTCTTGTAAAATTGGAATGCTGGAACAACTCCCTCTTCGCTTTTTACATCAACAGACTCTTTTTTAAGATTAATTTTTTCTTCTTTGCTTTCTTTAGATTTAATTTTAAATTCAGCTTCTTTACTGTATGAATCCTTATTCGCATACAAAGGTTTTGGTTCATTAGCCACCATCACTAATCGGATAACGGATGCGAAATAGAAAACAATTGCTAATTTTAATGATATAAATCTCAATGGCGGAACAGCTAAGGATAAAATTCCTAAAGCCCAAGGGATTTCATATATGATTCCTTCTGTCAACAATGATTTATTTGGAGTGGTTTTTCCTTTATAGATAAATCCTAAACCGTTGAAAACAGGAATGAATGAAATCAGAACCCATAGGGAATCTACAAGTGAATCTATCTTTTCTTCAAAAGTTGTGTTAACAATTTCAGTTTTATCAATCTGCTTTTGAAGAGTGAAATCTACCATGATGCTTCTGATTAAAGCAACATATGGCACTAAAGATCCTATTGCAAAAAATACTGTTGCCACTTCAATTCTTGGAAGAGCCAATACCCCTATTATAGAAGGCAATTCATATGCTATACCTTCCATAAACCATTTGGCATTTGCATACTTGTTTCCTACATAAACTAATCCCAAACCACTAAAAAATGGAATGAAGGAACACAAAACCCATAAAGAGCTTGTAATCTTTTGAAAAATAGTTCGTGTCATAACCCCCACCGTACAACTTTTTTCAAATTTTTTAAATTCTACGATTTTAATTAATTATATAATTAATTTAATGTTTTTAATCAATTTAGCTTCGAATGTATTTGTTAGGATATTCTTATATCCTAAAGTTACTTTAATATTTTTAGTATATAAGGTT
>JADLKP010000067.1 GCA_016838945.1 Methanobrevibacter sp. | reverse complement strand
ATTTTTAATTATTAAATTTTAACATGTTAATATTATAATAATCTGATAATTAAAATAAAATTAATAATTTAAATAATTTTATAATTTGAATAATCTTAATAATTAAGATAATTAAAATAAATTTAATAATTTTAATAACTTTAATTAGGAGTAATTTTTGAGTTAAAAGGGAAAGATAACTACTTTGGTGTTTAAAATGGATGAAAAGATTATTAATGTTGATGGCAATGAGATTATAATCACTGCAGAAGGTCTTGATGATATTGAGATAAGCGATATAACTCTTGAAGATGCAGAGGAACCTGAAGGGGATCTTGTTATCACTGCAAAAATATTGGAAGTGGAATTAGGCGAAGTCTATCCTGCAGTTGTGGTTGTTGAAGATGGCTATTTTAAGGAGGTTATCCCAATCATAACTGATGATGATAGCTCTCTTGATTTGGATTATGAAGGTGTATTGATACCTGGATTCATAGATTCCCATATTCATATTGAAAGTTCAAAAATCACTCCAGCTAATTTTGCAAAGGCGGTCATTCCTCATGGAACCACTTCAGTCGTTGCAGACCCTCATGAAATTGCAAATGTTCTTGGGGTTGAGGGTATTGACTTCATGATAAATGATGGGAAGAAAGTGCCGTTTGATTTCTATTATGCTGCCCCATCCTGTGTTCCAGCCACTCCATTTGAAACTTCCGGTGCAGTGCTGACCAGTTCTGATATTGAAGAGCTATTGAAACGTGATGAAGTGGTTGCTCTTGGTGAAATGATGAATTTCCCGGGTGTAATTGCTGAAGACGAAGAGGTTCTTAAGAAGCTTGATGCAGCTAACAGATTAAATAAGCCTATAGACGGTCATGCACCACTTGTTGCTGGTGACGATCTTGTGAAATATGCATCATATGGAATCAGCACAGACCATGAATGCAGTACCTTTGAAGAAGCTATTGAAAAGCAAGAATTAGGCATGAATATAATGGTTCGTGAAGGTTCATCTGCTAAGGATATGGATAGACTATTGGATGTTGACAAAAGATTGAATTACTTGATTGAAGAGGAAATGGCTGGAAATATTGAAATAGGCAATATGGATGAGGCATTAGCAGTTCCTCCATTTGACTTCCTGGTTTGTGATGACATCAATGCGAGGGACTTATCTAAAGGTCATTTGGATAATTTGATTAAAAAAGCCATTTCATTAAATGTCAATCCAAAGGAAGCTGTCAAGATGGTGACCTTAAATCCTGCAGAGCATTACGGTTTGAATTCCGGTGCTATAGAAACAGGTAAAGTTGCTAATTTTGTTTTGGTGGATGACTTGAGAAACTTGAATGTAAGCAAAGTTTGGGTTCATGGCGAACCTGTCTTTGACGATGGGGAAGTCTTGTTTGATGTAGAGTCACCTAATCTAAAGAATACCTTTGATTTGGATGAAGTCAGTCCTGAAGACTTTGATGTTATAATGGAAATGGATTATGTCAGTTCCTTGATGGATGAAACCACCAATGTCTTTGTTATCGAAGCCTACGATGGAGATTTGATTACAGGAAAATCAGAAGAGACCCTTTTGATAAAGAATAAAGTCATTCAGCCTGATTTGAATAAGGATATCATTAAAATAGCTGTTGTAAACAGATATGGTGGAAACAATATAGCAAATGGTTTTATTAAAGGATTCCATCTTAAAAGAGGAGCTTTCGCTTCTTCTGTTGCACATGATTCCCACAATATTGTAGTTGTTGGTACAAATTCTGAAGATATGGCAAATGCAGTCAATCTGATTAGAGAAAAGGAAGGTGGACTTGCTGTTGTATCTGCTGAAGATGGAATTGAAGAGATTCTTGAATTGCCAATTGCAGGTTTGATGTCTGATAAGGATATAGATTATGTTGGACCTAAATTAACTAATCTGATTGATCTATCCCATAAGTTAGGATGTACTTTGTCATCTCCGTTCATGACTTTGTCATTTATGGCATTGCTTGTAATTCCAAGCTTTAAAATAAGTGATAAGGGCGTATTTGACTTTGAAAGCTTTGCATTAACAGATTTGATAAAACAATATCTAGTTTAATTAATTTATGTTTTTTGTAAAAGGGAGAGAAATGTTTCCAATTTGGTAAAAAATAGTTTAAAGGTCAAATCCTTGACCTATCAAATCCTCTTTTAGGATTCTTATGGATTCCTTTTCCTCTTCATTTCCTACTCTTTTTATTATTCTTTCAGATTCAAGGAATCTTTCAATGAAGTATCCTTTTGTTTTTTCATCAACAATATTTATTCTTGAATAGTTTACTAAAGATTCAATTAAAGCATGAATTCCTCTGTTTATTGGCTTGACGCAATTGTTTTTAATATTTATTTCAACCACTTCCGCTTTAATGAAATTCACTTCAGTATCCTTGATTGGATCATTTTCTCTAAAACTGTTTTTCAAGCTTTTGACTTTGCATATTAAGTAAGCATCAGCATCAGAGATATAAGTCATTTCACCATTGTCATTAGTTTCAGGGATTCTGCTTAAGTATTCATCTGGAATTGTATTTGTGGTGGCAAGAGTAAACATGAGTGGGCTGCTTGTGATGTTTACAATAAACTCTTCCTTTTCCTTAATGTTTTTTATTGTATTTCCACCTTCAAAGATTCTTAAGAAGACTTCATCATTTTCGAGTACCCTAACTCCAAAAGGAGCTGCATTGCTATGGCCTTCCTTATCTATTGTAGTGATGATCGCTTCGTATTGCTGGCCTTTGAACATGCCTATTTCTGCTAAATCGATTTCCATTTTTTCCCTCAAATCCAATGCTATGACTTATTTTCATATTCGATTTTTTTTTGATTTTGCTTAATTTGATATGATTTTTATTATTTATTTATTTTATAATTTTTCCTGATTTTTCATATTTTTAGGGTTTCTTTTCTTTTTATTAATTATAAAAACTTTTTATATTATAAATAATAAAAATATATGTAATATATTAGTTATAGAAATTAACTAAAAAATAATTTAATTAATTAATATAATTATTTTAATATTATGATTATTTCGATAGCATAATTATTTCGATAGTATAATTATTTTAATAGTATAATTATTTAAAACATATTTATTGTAAAAATAGAGTGATTTTATGAAATATCAGATGTATTATGAAATGATGGAACAACCAGAAGCTTTAAGGAGGACTTTTGATTCTGAATTAGATAATATGGCTAATATTTCTGAATTAGCAAAGTCTGTTGATACTATTTATTTAATTGGTTGTGGAAGTTCTATTTCAACTTGCTATTCTATTAGAGATGCATTGTCTTCAGTTTCTGATTTAAATATACATGTGTTTACAGGTTATGAATTTGTTTATAATAAAAAATTAAATGAAGGTGAGAATTCATTATTTATCGCAACTTCCCAATCTGGAGAAACTGTGGATACTTTAGCTGCATTAAGAAGAGCTAATGAATTCAATATTGATACTGTTTCAATTTCCAACGAACCTGAAAGTTCTATGATTAAAGAGGCTAAATATCCTGTTGTAACATTAGGAAATACTGAAACAGCTATTTTAGGCACTAAGACTTATATCACTCAATTAGCTTGTCTTTATCAAATTTTATTTGCAGCTTCAGGATATGAAAAAGCTGATGAGATCTTGGAACAGTTAGCAACTATTCCTGATTTGATCGAAGAGCTTTTAGTAAGCACTGAAGAGGAGAATAAGAATCTAGCTGATGAGATGAAAGATGAGGATGGTTTCTATTGTTTAGGCAGTGGCGTCAACTTTGGTCTTGCCTATAAGTTGGCTATGACCATGTTGATGGAAGGTGCAATAAAGCATGCTTGCCCTCTTTATTCTGCAGAATTTAGGCATGGTTTAATTGAAAGAGCTGAAAAGGATGTTCCTTTGATTTTCTTGAATGCTGATTTGGAAAGTGACAAATTAACCAAAATAGCTATTAATTTCTCAAAGAATAAATTGGATGCCAAAACCATAATCTACAATCTTAGTGATTATGCAGACATCAACCCATTACTTGCTCCATTTGTACTTGTAATACCTTTAGAATGGTTTGTTTACTACTTAGCACACTTCAATGATGAAGATCCGGGTAGCACAAGACATATCGGAAAAGTAAGATATGAATAAGCAATTTGATTTTTTCTTTAATGAGAGAATAACTAATTATTATTCGCTCCAACTCTTTTTATTTTTTTATTTTAATTTTCATTCTTTTCTTCATTCTTATTTTCATTCTTATTTTCATTCTTATTTTCATTTTATTATTGCTATTATGTTTATTCTAACTAGTTTTGTCAAAACTTTTAGTAACTTTTATTTACTAAAATAGAAAAGTTTATAAATGATGAGTTACTAGTATACATTATGAACAAAAAGTATACTAATAAATTCAAAATTTTTTTAGAAACTATGAAAATCATGAAAAAATCATGAAAAGATCTAAAAAATTAAGAATTTTGTATTTCAAATTTAAAAAAAGTATACATTTATAGAAATATTTATAAACTATGAGAAATATAGTATACACTAGAAAGATATGTACACTAAGTTATCAAATTCATAACTTTCTTTAACGTATCTGTTTGTTGTTAAATTTTATCTATAAAATAGATACCAAAAATTTAAAATTAAAAAATAATGTAAAGGAGTGTTTATCATGCCTGAAGATGTAAATGAAGACATTGAAGTAGATTACGAAGAAGTTGACGTAGAAGTAGAAACTTCCAAAGCTGATGAACTCAAAGGTAAAGCTGAAGAATTCAAAGAAGATTTCAAAACCAAATACGAAGCAAGATCTGAAGCTAACAAAGAAAAATTTGACGAAACTCTTAACAGAAGCAAAGATGTTGCAGGTAAAGTAGGTGAAAATCTCAGTAAAACTATTGACGATGCAATCATTGCAATGAAAGGTATTCAAAAGAATTTCGATACCAAATACCAAGGATACAAAGAAACTGCTGTAACTAACAAAATCAGTATTGATTTAGCAGAAAGCAAAGATTTCTACTACTTGCAAGCTTATTTGGCAGGTATCGAAAAAGAAGACATTTCTATTGAAGCAACTAACAGTTCTGTAACCATCAAAGCATGCTTTGAAAACATCATGAAAAATATTGAAAGCAGCGAAGAAGACCCAGCTAAATTAATTATTGCTGGAGTCAAAGAAGGTGAAGCAGAAAGATCTATTAGTTTTGCATCTGATATCGTAAAAGAAGAAATTACTGCTAAACATAACAATGGAACCTTATTCGTAACTATCCCAAAAAGAGTAATTCCAAAAACTAAAATCGACATCGAATAAGTTCATTGTAAATTATCAAACAATATATCTCAACCTTAAAGATTAACATTTTTTGTTAATCTTTAATATTTTTTAACTTAAATATTTTTTAACTTAAATATTTTTTAACTTAAATATTTTTTAAAATTATTAACATAATTAACACCTTAAATATATTTTTTGATTTTTGCAAGATCTTCTTGCAAAAATTATTTTTTTTAATTTTTTCACTCATTTTAAATGAATATTTTTTTATAAAATTTTTATAGTAGTAACCTTTTTTTTTAAAAAAATAATATAAATTTTATGCTGATTTTTCAAAAATATCTAATAAATTTATTTGAAGAAAATCAGTATTCTACTAAAAGTATCGAAGAAATCAAGTAAAATTGAGTAAATTTGGCCTAAAAAAGGGAAAAGCTTTAATACTAAGTATTGATATAATATTACTATACTATTAAAACGGAGGTGAAAATTATGGCAATTCCTAAAGCTCCTGTAAATAGGATTATCAAAGAAGCTGGTGCTGAAAGAGTAAGTGCTGATGCAGTAGACGCATTAGTAGCATACTTAGAAGCTGACGCAGCAGCAGTCGCTAAAAAAGCAATTGAATACGCAAAAATTGCAAAAAGACAAACTGTAAAAGCAGATGATATTGCATTAGCTATTGACAAAGAATAAGATAATTAACTTATCTTATTACTTTTATTTTTTAATAAAATTTATTTTATTTTTTACTATTTTTTTAAGATTTAACCTATTTTTATAATTTATGCAATTTTTAACCTATTTAAATGATTTTTCTACTATTTTTAACTGATATTATTGTATTTTAAAAAAGAGAAATTGGAAAATCATAGTATATCATTAAAAAGGAAAAGAATTGAAAAGTTAAAATTAAGATTCAGAAATTAAAATTAAGAATTTAATAAATAAAAAAAGATTAATTGAAATAAAATTAAAGAATATGAAAAGAATTACTTAAGTTAAATCAAAGTAATTATCATCATCTTCATATTCGTCTTCATCTTCACTTGCTCTTTCTCTTTTTTCAACTTTCATGATCAATTCGATGATTTCTTCAATACCTTCTCCTTCTGCAGCAGAGATAAGCAAAGGATTTTCGGTTTTGTCAATGTATTGCTGGATATAATCATGTCTTATGCCATCATACTCTGCAATATCCATCTTATTGAATAAATAGATGATTGGAGCATCGAATACATTTTTGATTTCTTCTAAGAGATTGTATTGATTTTCAAGAAGATATCCACAAGTTTCAGATCCGTCAAAGATGAACAATATAGCATCAGCCAAATGTTCGAGAGCAACCATAGCGTTCATTTCAATATCATTCATGTCTCCAATTGGTCTATCCAATAAACCTGGAGTGTCAATGATTTGGTAATGCTGCCATTTCTTCTCGAAGTGTCCGATTTGAATACCTTTTGTGGTAAAAGGATAATTAGCCACTTGAGGCTCAGCATCTGTGATATGGGTTAGCAATGTTGATTTCCCTACATTTGGGAATCCTGCAATAACAATGCTTATTGCATCAAAATCAACGGTAGGCATATTTCTTAAGGATTGCTTTGCAAAATCTAAAAAGTCCAAATCCTTTTCAATCTTATGGACAACTGAAGAGATTCTTCCGTAAGCCTGTTTTCTAAGGCCAGTTGCTCTTTCAGATGATGACTTTCTTATTTTTGCACCATATTCCTTTTCAAGTTGGGTAATAATACCATAAGCCCAATTAAGTGCACCTAATGCTTGCTTGAAATCATCCACACCTACAGTGATGTCTATATAATCCTGATAAAATTCTGGAAGTTCTTCGATTTCAGGGGTACGGTCCAAGATCATTTTAAGTCTGTCTTTAATGACTTGGCAAGCAGTGATTACTCTTGTCTCTTCAATACGTTTGCCCTTTAAGTGTTTAGGCATTTTTTCTCCTCTTCGTAAATCCGCTGCCTTCTTACCTCTTCTGAAACCTTTATCTAATAATTCGTCTGGAGTTGGAATAGTTGGTAACATCATTTTTTATCACCGTGTAATCATAATTAGTATTTTTTTTTTTTTTTTTTTTTAATTGTAATTTTTATAATCATTATTCAATTGTATAGTTAGAAAATTTTAAAATCATTTTTCTGCAATGTTTTAAGTTAATACTTTTATTAAAAGCTTTATTTAAATATTTGCCCTTGGAATTTGTATACTTTTGTATTTTCATCAAGCCATGCATCTGGTCTGAGTCCTGCCTTCATACAGGTATGAGATATGAATTCTTCCTTGTCCATATTATGTTCTGGAGCGACTTGAGGCAATAGCAATCCTCTATAAAATCCTTTCTCCACAATCAATCCGTCTTCGCCGATAATTATATTGTCCAAGTAATCAATTGGCTTTTCAACTTCAATTAATTGTGGTTTGGTCAAAACGGTTATTTCATACTCGAGACTATCCAATTCATCTTCATCAACACTTGGGAAACGTGGATCTTTGATTGCAGCAGATATTGCAGAATCAATCACTGCATCAAGCAATGGGTAGACTGGTTCAGGATAACCTATGCATCCTCTAAGATTATTGTGCTTGTTCAAGGTAACGAATACGCCAAGCTCTTCATACATATAGTCAGGACAATCTGAAGGTGTGCCTATTTTTCTATTTTCTTTTACATATGTTTCAATGGCATCTTTTGCTAAACTTAGTAAATATTTTCCATCATTTTCACTTAACATATTTTTCACCTTCAAATTTTTATTAATTTTTTTTAATTTTTCAATTTAATTTTTTTTAAAAATTTCCATTTTTAACTAAAATGGTATTTTTCAACTGCTTCATCTATATCTCTTTTTATCAATTTGTTTACTATTTATATTCAATCGTTTATTTTGAATATAGCTTCAATTAAATGAATACTATGATAAAATTAATATAAAATTAATTTTTATAAATCTTAGTTGCTTCCACCTACCATTGCATTCAAAATTCTGGTGTGTGGTCCACCGTCGCCGACTGGTGCAGTTTGTCCACCTTTACCGCAGTAACCTACACTAAGCTTGAAGTCGGAACCTATTCCATCAACACCATTAAGTGTTTCAAGAATATTTCCAGATAATGAAACATCTCTGAAGTGATCCTTAAGTTCACCATTTTCAATCTTGTATGCTTCAGTTGCATTGAACTGGAAAATTCCTTTACCTGTATCAACTTGTCCACCTCTTGAACCTTTAAGATAGATTCCATCTTTGATGTCTTCAATAAGTTCTTCAAAGCTTAAGTCTCCAGGTTCAAGGAATGTGTTACTCATTCTTACGATAGGTTGGTCACTTATTGATGACCTTGCATTTCCAGTTAGTGGAATGTCCAATTTGCCTGCACTTTCTCTGGAAGTTAAGAATGATACCAACTCCCCATTCTTAACAAGTTGGTTCTTTCTGGTTTTGACTCCTTCAACATCATAAGGATAATATCCGAATCCTTCCTTATAGCTTGAGTCGTCATAGATGTTGACAATATCTGATCCGATTTTCTTATTCATTTGGTCATGCAATATTGAGTCATCCTGCAAGACGAGGTCTGCTTCAACAGCATGTCCGACAGCTTCGTGAATGAAAACTCCTGTGAGGTTGTTGTCAGCCACTATTGGGAATCTTCCGGAAGGTGCTGGTTTTGCATCCAAAAGTTCAGTTGCCTTTTCGCCTATCTTTCTTCCAAATGATTCAATGTCTGCATCCTCAAGGACTTCGAAACCTTTCACTCCACCTAAGCTTCCATGGTTAAATTGAATAAGTTCCCCGTTTGAAGCAACTGCATTCAATGAAAGAACCACTCTTGAACTGTCTATAAGAATTTCGCTTCCTTCGGTGCTTAGAAATGCACTGTTGCTTTCGCCATCGGAATAGCTTACGGTTGTACTTACCACTTTTCCGACATTGCTTGCCTTGTTCACCTCTTGAATCAGTTCCTTTTTATCTTCAATTGTAACATCACTTGCAGCTATTTTTCTATCGGTTTTGACTTTATCCTCTATGATTTCACATTCTGCAAGTTCAATATCTCCAGCAAGTGAGTTTGATATCTTGATTGCCTTTTCTGTAATTTCCTCTAATTTTGAAAAGTCATTTGTTGAAGCAAATCCCCATGCACCATTGTTTAAAACCCTTATTCTTGCAACTGTGGACATGCCTGTGTTGATTTCCTGTATTTGATTGTCTTTCATGATTATGCCTGTATTGTTCCCACTGCCGGCTCTTATGTCTGCATAATCCACTTTATCTTCGATTTTAGTTAATATTTTTTTAAATAAGTCTATATGTGCTTCCATTTTAAGACTCCTTTTAATTATGTTTTTTTTAAAGTTTATTCATTTATTATTTTATTGTTTTTAATAGATATAACTATTTATTAATTAATATC
>JADLKP010000066.1 GCA_016838945.1 Methanobrevibacter sp. | reverse complement strand
AAATTCTATTAAAATATTATTAAAATAATATTAAAATAATATTAAAATTCTACAATTAATTATTCTCTTATTAAACGATTGGTCAAGTCTTCTATTGAAGTGTCAACACCCATCTTGGAAAATTCAAAGCTAATGTTTTTTATGTCTCTCTCAAGGAGTTCATTAGCAATTATATGATCCCTTACAACAGATTGGGAAACATCAATAATCACCGGCTCCTCATCATAATTCAAAATATTGTAAGTTGACAAGTCACCATGAATCAGATTAGCCTTATTAATGAATTTATCCATTTGGTCCACTAATTTTTCAAAGAAGTCATTTGGGTCTTGAGGTGGGAGATTCTTAACTGTTGGTGCAGGGTTTCCATCTTCATCTCCAATGAATTCAATTATCAAAACATTGCTTAAGCTTGTAATTGCTTTTGGAACGTATACTCCTGCATCCTTAAGTCTTGTCAAATTCCTAAATTCCTTATTAACCCAATTATTAATCAGTTGTCTTTTATTGCTTGATCTAACATTAAAACGAGGGTCGCCAGCAATATAATATTGCATTTTCTTAAAGTCTGAGGTTGCTATCCTATAAATCTTTACTGCAACTATGGAACCGTCATCCTTAATTCCCTTCAATACATTAGCTTCTTTACCTGTACTTATTGCCCCATTCAATACATCTAAATGACCTTGATTGGCTAACTTATAAAGTACCTGCAATGTTGCCTTGTCAAAGATTTCGCTGGATACCTTCCTATCATCAGAATCTTTTATTCTTTTTTGTGAAATCAATTTTTGAACTTCTGCATCTGCTTTTGCAACTCTTGGATTCTCATCCATATCTTCATCATCAGAATCAACATCCATTGAATCGTCTTCTAATAAATCATCTTCTAAAAGATCATCTTCCAAGAAGTCATCTTCAATAAGTTCCACATCAGCATCAGCTATTTTTGAATTCTTTTCCATAAAAACACCGTTTTTAAAATTAGAATTTAACTAAAAAAAGTTTCAAGAATTAAAGTATAAAAAAAGTAAAATAGAATAAGAAAGTAAAGGTAAATTTTTATTATGGATTTTTATAAAAAATTTTTATCATAAATTTATATTGAGTAAAAAATAAAAAAAGTAAATCAGACGATTTGCCTAATTTACATAGTCAAATAACCTTTTCTTTCAAGCCAATTGGATTCCGTTCTTGTGTATCTCCAAATCACATCTGCTTTTTGATCAGATTGGAAATCCCAAGGTTTTACAAGAACCACATCCCCTTCACGTATCCAAATTCTTTTTTTCATTTTACCTGGAATACGTGTCATTCTAATATTACCATCAGCACATCTAACTTTAATTTTTCCATGTCCCATAATTTGTTCTACAACTCCAGGAATCTCACCTTTTTTTGGAGTGCGAACTCTCCTATATTCTTGTTGTTGATTATTTTGCGGTTTACTCAAAAATTCACTTCCTATGCATTCTCCAAAATTATTTAATAATACATCAATTTGAAATAATTAATAAATTAATATCAGATTAAACAATTAGAATAAATGTTTTTAAATTTTCATATTATTCATTAAATTAAATAAAAAATATTGTTTAAGCAAAGTTAATAATTTATTATTATATATTATATATTTCTTAATATAAATACTAACAAGATAATTTATAAAGATTTCCCTTTTTTAAAAAAATTTTACAATACATAATATAAATATATAAAATTACAAATAGTAAACATATTAATATTGATATAAAAATTAATTAAAAAAGTTAATTAAAAATTTTAAGGTCATACAATGGGAGTAGAATTTTTAAAAATCAAAGAAGTGGATGAAGCAAAGGAGATCATTAATGAAAAATTTGATGAACTCTATACTCCACAATCTGAAATTATAGGCATTTCACAGAGCAACAATAGAATCACATTTAGCAAAATTGAAAGTAGAATTGATTTTCCACCATTTAACAGGTCATTGAAAGATGGTTTTGCAATTAAAGCAGAAGACAGTTATGGTGTAAATGAAGAAAACCCTAAAAAGCTTAAGGTCATTGGCTTTTTAGAAGCAGGATCATTTACAGATAAGACTGTGGAACTTGGAAAATGTGTGGAGATAAGCACTGGAGCACCTATGCCAAATGGTGCTGATGCTGTTGTCATGGTGGAATTCTGCAATAGGCCAGAAGATAACGATGAGCTTGAAGAAGATGAAATTGAGATATTGACAAGCGTCACTCCTACACAAGACATAGGCCAAAAGGGTTCAGATGTGAAGGAAGGCCAAACAATACTTGAAGAAAACATCCTTCTTAACCCTCCGAAGATAGGGGTAATAGCCGCTCAAGGAATAGATGCCGTTGAAGTCTATAAAAAGCCTAAAGTAGGAATCATTTCAACTGGAAACGAATTGTTGACCAATCAGGAAGAGTTGAAACCTGGAAAAATCTATGATGTCAACAGTGAAATGATAAAGGCAGCAACAGACAATTGCGGTGCAGAAGGAAAATGCTTGGGAATCGTAAAGGATGTCTATGACGACTTGAAAACCAAGATTCAGGAATCATTAAAGGAATGTGACATCCTCTTATGCTCAGGAGGAACATCTGCAGGTGTTGGAGACAACATCAGACATATTTTAGATGAACTTGGAGAAGTTTATGTTCATGGAATCACTGTCCAGCCTGGAAAGCCAACCATTCTTGGAGTTATTGATGGAAAAATAGTCATCGGACTTCCCGGAAATCCCGTATCTGCAATTGTAATATTCAACGTATTCTTTGCACCTGCAATCAAAAAGTTAGCGGGATTTAAAGAGGAAGAAGAATCAAAAACAATTAAAGGAACTTTAGCAAGAAGAATCCATTCCCCAATTGGAAGGATGCAATACCAATTGGTTAGAGTTGAAGATGATACAGTTTATCCAATATTCAAAGACTCTGGAGCAATATTCTCACTTGCAAGTGCTGCAGGATATACAAAAGTTTCTAAACAGACAGAATTGCTTGAAGAAGGTGAAGAGGTAGAGGTTATTTTGTTTAACTAATTACCTAAACTCTATTCTTAAACATTGCTTAAAAACTATCTAAAAAACTATCTAAAAAACTATCTAAAAAACTGTCTTAAAACTGTCTAAAAATATGCTCAAAGTATAGCGATAATAAAAAATTTAAATAGATAAAAAAGATATTATTTAATATTTAGGTGTAAACATGGAAATCAAAGAAAAAACAATTGGAGACCAAAAAGTAGCGATAATGAATTATAAAGGATCACTAAATGATATGGAAGTTCTAATCGGTAGATTGAGCGGTTGGTTAGAAGTTGAGGAAATCGAATCTGCTGGAAAATTATTTGCAATATTCTACAATAATCCAAGAACTGTAAAGGAAGATGAAGTTGTCTATGATGTTGGAATTCCTATCAACCCAGAATTAGACCCTGACGAAACTGAAGAAATAAGAATAGTGACCCTTATTGAACACACAGTCTTATCCGGTATCCATAATGGAAGCATGGACAATATTCAAGAAACCTATAATACAATGGCAGAATACTCCATTGAAAACAAATATGACATTATCGGATCCCCTAAGGAAATTTACATTAAAAACAAATATGAAGTAGAAGATGAAAATGATATGGTGACTGAAATCCAATTGCCAGTTATCAAAATGGGATAATCATATCCCACAATTATTTTATTCATCTAAAAGAGGCGGAATTATGGCAAAAGAAGATTCAAAAAACAAAAAAAGATTATCTAAAAGAGAAAAAGAAGAAAAGCTTAATAAAAAAGTGGATAAGATAATTGAAAAAAACTTTGCAGACTTTTCATCCCAAGATGAACTTGAAAATTTCATCCAAGATGCTTTTGACTTGAAAACTTCCAAATTCAATAATAATCTAAAGCAAAAAGAAAAGGAAATCAACAAAAAAGTCTCAAAAGCATATAAGACAGACACTAAAAGAATGGATAGAAAAATCAAGGAATTAGATAAAAAAATCAATGCAAGATTTAAAAATATTGTATAAAAAGAGATAAAATAGTAAAAATAGAAAATAGTATAAAATAGTATAAAATAGTAATAAAAAACTAATGAAAAATCAATTATTGATAAAAAAAAAGAAATTAATTTTTGGTGGGGCTAGTTGCCCACCACTCTGACATCATGCAAAAGCAATTTAGGAACAATGAAAGATCCTCTTTGCTTTACCTCATCACCTACAGCTACAGCATCACCAAGCAAATCATAGATATTACCGGATATCATGGCTTTTTTAATAGGTTTCTTATCACCCTTTTCAATTAAGAATGAATTGCTTGCCTCAACTGAAAAGTCACCAGTGATTGGGTTTGCAGTATGTGCTCCCAAAACATCAGTAACTAAGAATGCATCGTTTATTTCAGATTCCAAAGCATGTTCCTTAAAATCAAAAATGATATTTGAACCGCTTACTGAAGGAGTTCCTGCATATGAACCCCTAAATCCATTGGAAGTGCTTTTCACCCCATCCTTATTTGCAGTGTAGATATCATACAAATATCCTTTAAGAACACCATCTTGAACTAAAGTGGATCTTCTGGAAGCAGTTCCCTCATCATCACTGACACCAGAGTTCAATCCTCCATCGTAGGTTCCGTCATCAAAAATTGAAAGACCTTCTGTAACTATCTTTTCTCCGATTTTGTCAGCAAGTCTTGATCTTCCTCTTTGGACATTATCTGAACTGAATCCACTCATGAATGTGGAAAGCAATCCTGTCACTGCATGATAATCCAATATGACATCCTTATCAGCGGTTTCAATATGTTGTCCTCCTAAAGAGGATTTTGCCAAATCACAAAGGTCTCGAGCCAATTTGATCCCATCCAAATCATAGAGACATGAAGAAGTTGAATCATAAGCAGTTGCCAAATCACCATCTTTTATGGCATTTATGGAAACTCCCAATGCAAATCCAGTGGATTTGTCATAAGCTTCAACACCATTGGAATTGACAATCAGCACTTCACCTTCTGCAGCTGAAAATCCTCCAGAAGTGGTCTGGCATCCATTGTCTTCAATGCAGTTCAATATGGATTTTAGGGAATCTGTAAGTTCATCCAAATCAAGGTCTCTGAATTTCTTATCAAATGTTCCATTGACTTTTGGCAATTTTTCCACTTCAGCAAAAGAGAAATTTTCATCTACTGAATTGAGTTTGGAGTTCAAGTAAGCATTTTCACAGGTCTTTGCAATTTCCCCCATATCTGAAGTGAAAGCAAAACCTACCTTTCCATCCTTAATGACTCTTATACCAATTCCTAAATTGATTTCTTCCTTTGCAAAATTCAAATCTGTTTTTTGAGTATCCAATTGGAGCAATTCACTGCTGTCCAAAAAGATCTCATAGTCATCAGAATATTTTGAAACTTCTCTTTTTGCTTCTTCCGCTAATTCATATAACATATTATCACACAATAAATGACATAAAATAATATTTAATAAGCATTTAATCAATTGGTTAAATCACAAATAACTCATTAATCTTAGTTAAATCACAAATAACTCATTAATCTTAGTTAAATCATAAATAATTCATTGATCTTAGTTAAAAACAAACTTGTCAATAGCTTCAGCCACTCCATCACCATACCTGTTCTCACAGACATAATCGGCCATTTCCTTAAGCTCATCACAGGCATTAGCAACTGCAACCTTGAATCCTCCAGCACGGAGGAAATCAATATCGTTTTCACTGTCACCAATGCACATGATATTCTCAATATTGTAATCTAAAAGCTTAGCTAAATCTGCAAGACCAGTCCCCTTATCAACTTCAGGATCTGTCAAGTGAAGTGCAAAACCGCTATCATAGATTTCCACATCAAAGTCTTTCAATAAGTCTTTTAGAGGTTCTGAATCCATATTTTTATAGAAACAAATTTCAGATACCCTTGCATCAGAATCTTCAACAATCTTAAATGGAATGCCCTTGCCAAACTTTTCAAGCAGAAAGTCATAAGCCTTTTGAGCTTTGGAGATATCTCCTAAAACAATTACCCTATTGTCATTATATCCATCCTGATAAATGACTCCACCATTTTCACAAACCAACCCCCCAGTAGTCCCAACAAGTGTAGCTACTGCATAAGCGAAGTGGGAAATGTTTCCAGTTGCAATGATTACAGGAATGCCTGCATCTTCCGCTTTACGAAGAGCATCCAATGCACTATGACAAACCCTTCTTCTGCCGTCAGTAATTGTTCCGTCAACATCTACAGCTATTGCATCAATTTTTACCATATTAAAACCCCAAGATTTTGTATATACAATTCACTTATCTGCTGTATCTATGAGCAATATTACAGGTTCCTTCCTTACTTACCATACATGCACCGATTGGATGCATTGGATTACATGCCTTTCTGAATAACTTGCAGTCAGTTGGTTTTGCCATACCTCTTAATATTGGGCCGCAAATACAACCTTTAGGAGCATCGGTAACATCTTTGACTTCAATGTCATACTTTTCCCTTGCATTCCACTGTGCAAATTCATCATTGACTTCAAGAACTGAATCAGGTATCTTAGGGAAACCTCTCCATTCCCTGCTTACCACATGGAATACTTCATCCATCATTTCCTTACCGATGACATTACCTTCAGTTCTTACAGCACGCTTATATTCATTATCGATTCTTGGAGTGCCATTGTCTATTTGCCTTAAAATCATATAGACTGACATTAAGATATCCAAGGGATTGAAACCAGCTACAGCTTGAGGAATGCCATATTCTGTGGAGAACTTTTCAAATGGTTCAGTTCCTAAAATTGTACATACATGTCCTGGCTCAATCAATGCGTTTAAGTTGGTTTCACCTGAATTGATTAAAAAGTCAATTGCGGGTGGAATCAATCTATGACATGAAATGATTGAAAAGTTTTCAGGAGGTTTGTTCAATAATTCAGAAGCTGTTGCAGGAGCAGTGGTTTCAAAACCTGCAGACATGAATACAACATCATTGTCTAACTTTTCTGCAATCTCAACTGCATTCGGAATACCATAAACAACCCTTACATCAGCACCTTCAGCTTTAGCTTCAGCAAGAGAACCGTTGGAACCTGGAACTCTTAACATGTCTCCGAAGGTGGTTATGGTAACTCCCTTATCTATCAATTGCAAGCATTCATCAATTTCTCTTGAAGGAACAACACATACTGGACATCCAGGACCCGCTACAATCTCCACTTCCGGAGGAAGCAAAGATCTGATACCATGTTCCATAATTGTATGTTCGTGGGAACCACAAACATGCATAATCTTAACAGGAGTGGCCAAATCGTTTATTCTTTTTAATAAAGTATCAGCCATCTCTTTCATACTAGCCATCATAACACCTTGATTTTTTAATAATAAAATTTAATCTATTTTTTAAAAATAAAATACATAACTCTTTTTTTAATAATAAATTATCAAATTAATTTTAAATAATAAAATTTAATTTAACTTCTTTTAATTAAATTTTTTCTTGTTTAAGTTTTTTTAATTAATAAAATTTAATATTAATTAATAATATACTATTATTAGTTTGTCTTAATTAATAATATTTTTTAAAATTCAAACAAAATTGGAATGAAATTTTAAATTTTCAAAATTAATGAATTAAAAATAAATAGCTAAAGGTTTTAAAATGTATAAATATAATAAGATTTTAGTTGTAATCCCTGCTAGAGGCGGTTCAAAAGGAATTCCTCGTAAAAACATAAGGTTGCTTGGAGGAAAACCACTTATAGCACATACAATAGAAATGGGAAAGGCATCAAAATATGTTGATAACGTTGTTGTGACAACTGATGACAATGAAATCAAATTCATTGCTGAAAAATTCGGTGCAGAGACAATAAAAAGAGATGGAAAACTTGCAGAAGACTCAATTCCTCTTGATCCTGTAATCTATGATGCTACAATTCAAAAGGAAAAAAGTGCAGATGAAAAATATGATGTCATAATCACTGTACAGCCCACTTCCCCACTTCTTAAGACAAAAACCTTAGATTTAGCTATTGAAACATTATTAAGCAAAAATAACGATGACGAGTTCTTCGACACCGTAATCAGTGTGGTGGATGACAGGCACTTGAGTTGGGGATACGATGAAGAGAACAGGAAGTATTTCCCATTATACAAAGAAAGAGTGAATAGGCAATACTTGCCAAAAGCCTATAAAGAGACTGGAAGCATATTTGCAACAAAAAGAGAATTTGTAACTGAAAACAGCCGTCTTGGAGACAATATTGGACTTATTGAAATATCAAAACAGGAAAGCATTGACATCGACAACTATGAGGACTGGTGGGTTGCTGAAAGAATCATGAAGAAAAAGAAAATACTGATTAAAGCAGATGCTTCTCATGAAATCGGAACCGGCCATATCTACAGAGCATTGTCAATAGCTTCAAAATTGGTCAATCATGAAGTGATGTTTTTGCTTGATGAGGCACAGCCGTTGGGAATAGAGATTGTAAGCAACAACAACTATCCTTACATAACCCATAACAGCAATAAAGGGGAAGGAAAAGAGGCTGACGATAAGGCAAAAGATGAGTTGATTGAAAAGATAGTTGAATACGACCCAGATATTGTAATCAACGACATCCTCAATACAAACTCAAAATATACAAAAGCCCTTAGGAACAAAGGATTCTTCATTGTGAACTTTGAAGATGTTGGAGGAGGGGTGAAATATGCACATATGGTCTTTGATGCATTATATGAACATAAGATACCTCTTAAAAACCTTTACTCAGGACATAAGTACTACATTCTAAAAGATGAGTTCTACTATCAATCATTTAAGGAAATTGAAGAGGATGTTGAAAAGGTTCTTCTTACATTTGGAGGAACAGACCCGAATAACCTAACAGAAAAGGTTCTTGAGGCAATCTTGAAAAGCAATTACAAAAACAAGATTGAGATTATCTTAGGACTTGGATATGCAAATAAAAAAGAAATCCAAGAAAAATACAAGGACAATGAAAGAATAGAAATCTATGAAAACGTCAAGAACATGAGCGAACATATGCATGATGCAGACTTGATATTCACTTCTGCCGGCAGAACCATGTATGAAATAGCTTCACTTGGAGTTCCTTGCATCTGCCTTTGTCAAAATGAAAGAGAATTAAGCCATATCTTTGGAAATGTAGAGCATGGATTCATTAACTTAGGCTTGGGAGAAGAGGTTTCACAAGAAGAGATAAGAGAAACATTTGAAAGCACAGTTGAAGACTTCCAATTAAGATGTGAAATGAACAAAAGAATGAGTGGTGTGGACTTGAAACATGGATTTGACAATATAAAGAAGTTAATCAAGCAATCCTATAAGAAATGGGAAAAGGAAAATAAATAATTTTTAACTTATATCAAATAATCAAATCTAATAAAAACTAATAAAAACTAATAAAAACTAATAAAAACTAATAAAAACTAATTAATCAATTATCTTAATAATTATAATCATAATCAATAGGTGAAAATATGAGCATATTTAATGAAGAACCGTTTTTAATAGCTGAAATAGGAGTAAACTATTATGATATTGCAAAAAAGGAAAGTATAAGCAATATGGATGCGGCTAAACTAATGGTGAAAGAAGCAAATGATGCAGGTTGCAATGCAGTTAAATTCCAATCATATAAGGCAAATACAATAGCTTCCAAAAACTCTCCAGCATATTGGGATACAAATGAGGAGCCTACAACTTCACAAT
>JADLKP010000065.1 GCA_016838945.1 Methanobrevibacter sp. | reverse complement strand
GAAGCTAACAAACTAACTACTATGTTCTTTCCAATTTTTTCTATTTTTGCTATTTTTACAATTTTTAAAATCATTACAAATTTAAAATAAGTGCATTTGACTATTTTTAAAATAAAAAAATAAATTTAAATAAAAGTCAGATATCATCTAAAATCTCTTTAGGAGCTCCAGCAACTTCAACCAAATATTCCGCTTCTACAATATGCAATTTGGAAGGAATGACAATGCAATGAAGAGGGCCGCCAAAATCAAAATCGATTAGATCCTTAATGTATCCTGCCTTTACAAGATTGTCCTTTGATCCCACTCTTGCAATACCAATAGCCAAAGTATCCTCATTGATCATACCCTCATAATCAAGATTGTCCTTAATTGTCATTAAATTATCCAATCCTTCGTTGACAGTCATATATTTATCCTTATGAGCTTGAATATCCAAAAGAACCAATGTGTGCATATCCATTTTCAAATTTTCCTCAATTGCCATATAAGGGGATTTAGGGAAATAATTATACTCCAAATCCGGAAATGGAATAGTGGTTACCTTACCGAACTTATAAGCCTGAAGGCCTGAAATTGCAGGTGCTGAAGATAAGATTGATGAACCATGAACGACTTCAAATTCTGTTCCGTCCCTTGCACATTCCACCAAAAAGTCTGAATGGGTGGTTGCAATCAAAGGATCTCCACCGGTGATCAATGCAACATCCATATCCTTTGCTTCATTTAAGAATATGGATTCCTCTTCCACCTGAGTCCTGTCAAGAACAATGATTTCCTTTCCGATGATTGATTCAATAGCTTCAAAATTTGAACCGAATAAACGTGAAGTGAAAAACTCAGCATATACCTTATCCACTTTCTGCAATGCTTCCACTCCTTTTAATGATATGTCCTTTTCATCAAATAATCCTAAACCGACTAGATAAAACATAATACCCTCTCTTAAAAACATAATCTAAATCATAAATAATAAATTATAAATAACAAATTATAAATATCAAATATAAACTTTTGAATTTTAAATTAACCCAAGATAAATAAATATAAATTAATTAGAATAAGTAAAAATAGATTAATAAAAAAAAGGGCGCTTTATAACACAGGCCCACCATAAACCTGCTCTAAATCGTTAAAAAGCAACCCTTTTTACACCATACATCACCACTTTATTTTAAAAAAAAAGCGTAGCTGTTTTAATAACAGCTAATAATATTTTATACTAAGTTATATTTAAAGGTTAGCGAAGATTCGTATGATATGAAACTATTTTTCAACCTTATTAAAAAACATTAATCCAGCGATTTACCTAATTCATAAGCCATATTTGGATAATTTGAATTAACGATATCTCTCTTCAAATAACAAAAAGTTGCCAAGATTTTACCACAATCCTCAAAGCCCAAATAGCGAACTATATTGTCATAATTCAATTCAAGTGCAGACATTGTCCAATCATTTCCATCTGCAGCAGTTGCAAGCAATGCAGACTTCTTGCCTGAACCCATAATTTCATAGTTTATTGAATAAAATCTATCTATAACTGTTTTTATTTGAGCGGAAAGTCCAAAATAATATAATGGGCTGACAAAAACAATCATATCTGAAGAAATGATCTTATCATAGATTTTATCCATGGAATCCGAATAAACACATTTTCCTCCATGAACCCTACATGAATCACATCCCCTGCACGGGGATACATCCTCAAAAGCAGAGTCAAATCTATAGACATTGTGCCCTGCTTCCTCTGCACCCCTAATAAATTCACATGCCAATACATTTGAAGTGCCGTCTTTATGCGGACTTCCAGTAATCATTAAAATTTCCATAATAAACCTCCATATTACTAATAAAATAATTAAAAAGATTAGAATGATTTTCTTTAAGCATTATTTCCAACAGCCCTATATTCCATCCATTTGCCACTGAAATACCTATAAATATAGAACCCTCCCCTCACATACCAATCTATAAACATTGCAATCCATGTTCCGAATACACCCACTCCCATGAAGTCTGCAATCACATAGGACAATCCGATTCTACAAATGAACATCACGGATAAGCTAACGGCCATAGGCCATTTTGCATCACCTGCTCCCCTAAACATGGTAGGTAAAGTAAAAGCAATCGGCCAAATCAAGATTGCAAAAATGCCGTGCCAAATAATCATTTCAGAGGTCATGGCAGCAGTTGCTGGAGATAATGCATATACCTGCAAAATATATGGCAACAATGCAAATATGATTAAGTTAACAATCAAATGTGCCAGGAAAACATTTAGCAATATCTTTTTATTATAGAATTTGGCCTGCTCATAATCATTGCTTCCCACACAACGTGAAATAACAGCAGTGAAACCAAGGTTTATTGCAAAACCAGGCAAAACTGAAAATATCCCAACTGCATAGCCTACTGAATTTGCGGCAATGGCCATTGTACCGAATGTGGAAACCAAACTTAAAATCAAAACCCTTCCCAATTGGAAAAGACCATTCTCAATACCATATGGAATACCTACATCCAATACTTTCTTTAGCAAAGACTTGTCAAACCTATGTTTTAAGGTCTTTTTAATGTGTATTTCATATCTTTCCTGAAAGCTGTAATACAATATTATAAGTGCTGCAAGAGCCCTTGCCAACACTGTTGGAATTGCTACACCTTCCACTCCAAAGCCAAATCCGAAAAGCAAAATAGCATTTCCAATAATATTCATAATATCACAAACGAACATTATCTGCATAGGCAAAATAGATTTCCCCAATGTTCTAAACATTGCTGCACCACAGTTAAAAATAGCTATAAATGGAATTGAAATAGCCATATAACTTAAATAAACATTTGCAGTATCAAAGACATCTTGGTCTATTTGTCCAAACAAGGTATTGATTAAAAAGGATTTTGCAAATAAGACAAGCACTGTCATTATGATTGCCAATATGGTTGTAAACCACACCAATTGATTAGATGCATCACAAGCCTTATCAGGTTCTCCATTTCCTAAGTATTGTCCTGCAATTACAGCACCTCCAGTTGCGAGTGCAGAAAAGCTGAATATAAGTAGCTGGACCAAAAAATCAACTAAGGAAACACCTGAAATTGCAACTTCACCAAGAGATGCAACCATCATTGAGTCTGCAAGACCTACAAAAAACTCCAATGCCTGTTCAATTAAAAGTGGAATGAATAATGCCCATAAAAGTTTATTCGTAAAGAAATAACCTCTTTCATGAACCACCCTATCACTTAAAATATCTGCGAAACTCCTAAAAACGTTCATAAAAATTCCAATCATAAAAATAATTAAATTAAAAAGAAATTAAGAAACAAAATTTAAACTAATAAAAACTAAATTAATAAAAATTTAAATAATTAAATTTAAACTAATAAAAACTTAAATTAATAAAAATTCAAATTAATAAAAATCGAAATAATTTAATTTAACAAAAGCTATGAAAAAATTTAATTGAAATTTTGGATTAAAATATTAATCATTAGTAAATCCATACACTTCTGTTTCAAAGGTTTTAGCCACTTCGCTCATCAGGCTTGCAATGTCAAGCTGTTGAGGACATTCCTTCATGCATGATTCACAGCCAGTGCAATCTGAAGCAATCCCCACACCATCCAAGCAGGAATAATTCCTATATGCGTTTCCAACTGCAGTGAATTGTCCGACATCCAATCCTTGAATCTTCTCATTGTTATACAAATCAAACAATTTAGGAATCATGATGTTTGATGGGCAGGAACTGATGCAGTAATTGCATTTAGTGCAAGGAATTGCAATGTTGCTGTTAATGATTTCAGTGACCTCTTCAATGATCTTATGCTCTTCATCATTGAGTGGCTCATAATCTTCCATGAAACCTATGTTCTCTTCCATCTGCTCCAAGCTGCTTGCACCTGACAATACCATGAAGACCCCATCGATTCCGGCAACATAACGTAATGCCCATGAAACTGGAGACTCATCAGGATTGCACTCCTTCAATTTTTTCTCGGCTTCTTCAGGAAGATCCGCCAAGAATCCTCCTTTCAATGGCTCCATTACAATAATTGGCAAATCATACTTGTGAGCAACTTCCACACATTTTCTTGATTCCACACCATCATTTTCCCAATCAAGGTAATTGATTTGCAATTGGACAAATTCCATTTCTGGGTGTTCCTTCAAGATATTGTCTAGGAATGCTGCATTTGCATGGGTGGAAAGACCTAACTTTTTGATTTTGCCTTCATCTTTCATCTTTTTGCAGAAGCCGAAGGTGTCGACATATTTCCATCCCGCTTGTGAGAAACTGCTTACATTATGAACCAAATAATAGTCAAAGTAATCTACACCACA
Source organism: Methanobrevibacter sp. (assembly GCA_016838945.1). Taxonomy (GTDB): domain Archaea; phylum Methanobacteriota; class Methanobacteria; order Methanobacteriales; family Methanobacteriaceae; genus Methanobrevibacter. The sequence continues at coordinate 5,447 of JADLKP010000065.1, read as the reverse complement.
ACGTTCCAACTGTTCCTTGAAAATTGGTTCCACTTGTGACTCGTCAGTAATGAGAAAAGTCGGCATTTTATCTGCAATTACAAATGAATCCCTTGGATAACGTTCTACAACAGCTTTTCTTAATGCAACTTCACTGACTCCATCATGATAGGCGTAAGCTGTATCAAAGTAATTGAAACCATTTTCCATATAAACATCAGCCATCTTTTTTACCTGTTCAAAATCCACACTTGAAAAATCGTTTTCATCAAGCTGTGGCAATCTCATCATTCCAAAACCCATATTCTTCATATTTAATCTCCCAATAAATTAAAAATCCATTCATAGTATTAATCTTTATACAACATTTGCTTATTATATTCCTTTTCCAATTCCAACTGCCTAATTTTCCTATCATATTGGGCAGCCTCTTCCTCCTTGAATTCAATCAAGCCACTGATAAGAATATCAATTTTCTTCTGGCAATCCTTCATTGCCTTTTCCTTTTGAATCTTCAATGTCTCGATTTCATTATCTATTTCCATCAGTCGCAGTTCGCTCATAGGATAATAGCTAAACCCCAAAGCCTCATCAAGGGCATGATCTAACAAATCCTGCAATTTCAATCCCTTTGATTTGGCAAGGTCCTTTTTTTCCTTATTTATCTTCACACTAGTTGTCTCATTAAAACAACCCATAATCATCACCAAGAGTATTGTTAAAAACTGAATTAATCTAAAAAATATTGTTAAAAACCAAATCAATCTCAAAATAACATTAACATACTATATATCTAAAATTTTATATATATAAAATTATTGTTAATGAATAATATATATGACATATACGGACCCAATCAGAATAGGATAATATTAAAAACAATAAAAATTAAATATTTATTCAAAAGATTAAGATAATTTAAAAAAATAAAAATCCGAAATGAAAAAACTATGGATTTAAATAAAATAACGGTTGATAAAAATATAAGTAATTAAAATATATGGCAAAATTATCAACCACCAAATTAATTTAATTAAAGATACCATGTTAACCATAAAAATTCCAGTACAGAATATAGAGGCAACAAGACAAATTGTACTAAATCATAAGATTATTGACTTTGACTATAAGATAAAAGTCGAAAATGGTTTCGGCCATATTCCAATTAATGAAGGAACAGATGATGATACCATCTCAAAAGTAATGGAAGAATGCAAAGAGGAAATCATTAAGATAAATGCAGGCTATACAATTGAAATAATCGATTTAAACCAAGATGAAGACCTTGAAACTGTAAAAAGATTTCCAAGAAGCATAACTGAACTTTTAAAAGATAAATTAACTGAAGAGGAAATTGAAGAATTGAAAAAGTCCTTTGACATAATCGGGGATGTTGTCATTGTAGAGATCCCTGAAGATCTTGAAGCCCATAAAAAGGAAATTGGCGATGCAACCCTTCAATTCACTAAACGAAAAACTGTTTATATGAAAAAAAGTGCAGTTAAGGGCGTGACAAGGGTTAGGGAACTTGAACTTATCGCTGGAGAAGATAATCCCATAACAATTCATAAGGAACATGGGACAAGATTGAAACTGGATGTTAAAAAGGTTTATTTCTCACCAAGACTTGCAACTGAAAGGAAAAGAGTGCAGGAAGCGACACAGGATGGAGAAGAGATTCTTGACATGTTTGCAGGAATCGGACCATTCCCAATTGTTATAGCCCACGAAAAGAATGTGAACATCACTGCAGTGGACATCAATGAATATGCAATCAAATACTTAAATGAGAACATCAAGTTAAATAAGCTAAAGGATAATGCCCATATCACAGCAATCTGTGGAGATACCAACGAAGTTGCATTAAATGAATTGAAAGACAAAAAATTCGATAGACTTATCATGAATCTTCCAGGATTAGCCCCTGAATTTTTAGGTTTAGCCGTTTCATTATGCAAGGATGGCGGAGTCATTCACTACTACGAATTTTCAGACGGATTTTCACAAGGAATAGAAAGAGCACAAATAGCTTGTGAGAAACAAAATAAGAAAGTGGAAATACTCAATACACGTAAAGTTAAATCTTCAAGCCCTGGAATGTGGCATGTAGCTATTGATTGTAAAGTTAGTGAAAAAAGTGGTTGAATAAAAAATAAATAAAAATAAATAAAAATGAATAAAAATGAATAAAAAATAAATAAAAATGAATAAAAAATAAATAAAAATGAATAAAAAATAAATAAAATATTAGAAAAGATCTTTAAAGTCCTTTTCTAAATTGTTTAAGTCAATCACTCCTTTTTCTGTAATGATTCCTGTAATAAGGTCTTTAGGAACTATATCAAAAGCAGGATTGATTACTTCAGTCCCTTCTGGACAGATTCTTGCACCACCATAATAGATCACTTCATTAGGATCACGCTCTTCAATAACTGTATCAAAGATGGAAATTTCCTTGTCAAATGTACTGAATGGAGCTGCAATATAGAATGGAATGTCAAATCTTTTAGCAGCAAGAGCCACCATAAATGAACCTATCTTATTTGCAATACCATCATAAGCAACCCTATCTGCACCAATAACAACCTTATCAATCTTTCCGATTGACATGAGATAACCGCTTGCTACATCAGGAATCAACTTTACAGGAATTCCTTCCTGTTGCATTTCCCATACGCTTAGGCTTGCACCTTGCCCTCTTGGACGGGTTTCATCACATATGACTTGAATATCCTTTCCTTGATTGAAAGCAGAACGGAAAACACCAAGTGCAGTACCATAATCTACGCAGGCAAGTGCACCAGCATTACAATGTGTTAATACTGTGTCTCCATCATCAATAAGCTCTGCACCATATTCACCAATGGCAAGGTTTGTGTTAATGTCTTCACCAGCCATTGCCATTGCTTCATCAAGCATATTGTCAGCTTTCATGACCCTATCTACTGCCCACATTAAATTGACAGCCGTAGGTCTTGCATTTTTCATTTCAACAGCTACCTTTTCCATGTCCTCTCCAGCCAATTGGGCAAGAGCCATACCAAAAGCAGCTGAAACACCTATTGCAGGAGCTCCACGAACAACCATTGTCTTGATGGCATCGATAACTTCCTGATAAATGCTGCAATAGACATAAGTCAATTCATCAGGCAATTTGGTTTGATCTATAAGTTTTAATTTATTGTCTTCCCATTCTAAAGTTCTCATAATAATCACATGATAATAATTAATAATAAAAATAATTGATTAATGAAATAAAAATTGTTAAAATACAATAAAATATTGGTTTTTTTTAAATAAATAAGTTATTATGAAAATAGTTTAAAGAGAATATGAGAACACCCTCCAAATAATCAGATTAAGAAAATTAATAAAGAACATACTCAAAAGAACTAATAAAAACTTCAACTGTATGTCAATTCAGATTCAAATAAATGATTAGATGAAGAATCCTATGATAATAAGAAGGACACCTAATAAGATATATATGATACCCTCATAGAAAAGTTCCATAGCATCTCCCTCATTTAGAAGAATCTTGAATGGACTGCCGATTGTACTCAATGATCCCTCAAAATTCAACCATATAAATTCAACCATATGTTTCTTTTAGTATTTTTTATATAGATAAAAGGGAATGCCATATTCTAATTAAGAAAAGAATGTTCTCAATAATAATATAAGGAAAATAAGATATAATATTGACTTAAATGCGAAAAAACATAAAAATTAAAAGATTAAAATGTATTAACTCATAAATACATATATTCACAACTGTGAAAAAACACAAAAAAAGTAAATGTTAAAAAAGAAAACTAAAAAGATAAAATCTAAAAAAGAAAAAGCTGTTAATGTGGCCACATTCCCTAATGACCACAAAATTATCAGCACATAATTGAATAAGCAAATTTGTTTTTGGCTCATTGAGTAACAATCGGCAACAACAAACTTGTGATTAGAAATATATAAAAAGTAGTATATAAATATTTTGAAAAATAAAGAATTATTAAAGTTTTAATTAAAAAATAAAGGATTTAATAAGCTTATTTTGACATATGGTAAACTATACATTAAAAATTTAAATAAAAAAGTAAAAAGTTAAGAAGATTAAAAAATTAAAAAAAAAGATAAAAAAGGACATGAAGTCCTTCATAAATCTATTCATCAAATTCTTCAAAGGTGATTACTGCTCTTCCTTCAACTCTTCCGTTTCTTAAATCATCGAGAGCATCAAGAACTTTACTGAATGGATATTGTTGAGCTTGAACCTTGATTTTTCCAGCTTTTGCCAAATCCATAATCTCATAAAGGTCTGTTATGGTTCCACCTTGAGTCAATCTTACCATAACACCAGGTTTAATTGTAGTCCAACTTACAGGGAGTGTTCCTCCACCAAGACCTAAAATGGAAATAAGACCTAATCCTTTGGTAATTTTTGCTGCAAGTTCTAAACTGTTGTCCCTACCTACAAAGTCAAATACAGCATCTACACCTTTGCCGTCAGTCAATTCCATGATTCTGTCATATGCAGTGTCATCCAAAACAACTAATTCATCAGCACCATAATCAACCATTTTAGCCATTTTATCAGCAGATCTGTTAACTACAATAACACGAGCAGAGGTTGTTAAAGCCAAGTATTGACAGCAGTAGAATCCAAGTCCACCTACACCGATAACCACTGCAGTACCATTATTTGGAATGAACGGTTTTGCAGTTTGCACAGCACCATATGGAGATAAGCCTGCATCTGCCAATGCCACATATTCTGTAGGGTCAAGGTCACCTAAAGGTGCAACTTCTCTTGCATCAGCAATCATATATTCTGCCATACCCCCATCTTCCTTAAGACCACGTGCACTTGCAACTTCACAGAAGTTGTCACGGCCTGAAAGACAGTATTGGCATTTACCGCATGCATGCAATGTGTCTACAATAACATTTTGACCAACCTCTACAGTATCTACTCCAGGTCCGAGTTTTACAACGGTTCCTGCATTTTCGTGACCAAATGTGAATGGTCCTTCAAATGGAACTGTAATGAACCCTTCGTCAATAACTTCAAGGTCAGTTCTGCACATTCCTGCACCTTTCATTTTTATTAAAATTTCACCAAAACTAGGTTCTGGAATAGGTACATCCTCCATTACAGGAGGTTTTCCTAATTCATTAATTCTCCAAGCTTTCATTGTTCCTGCCATTTTTTTACCTCGATTTTATTATTTTCATTAAATGATAATTCAATGAAATTGAGCTAATTAAAAATTTCAACCACAATGCAAACTAAACTTAATTAATAGTTTCTCTATTTACATATTTAAATATTTTCAAAAATTTTAAAAAAGACTAAACCATGTTTAATAATTTAAAAATGACATATTGTTTTATTCATAATTTTGTTAGAATTATTAAACAATTAAATGAAATTGAAAATTGAAATTATTAGCATTTAAAAAAAAGCCATGATA